>JAEYYE010000042.1 GCA_023430945.1 Bacteroidota bacterium | reverse complement strand
AAGGCCCGACGAGCTTCTGCTCGGGTGGAAGTGTTGTGTTGAGCGCGAACACCGGCAGCGGTTACACTTACACATGGAAGCGCGATGGCACCACGATCAGCGGCGCAAGCGGATCGAATTACACCGCGACCCAGGCTGGTACCTACACGGTGCGCATCAGCAATGGCGGTTGCCAGACCACTTCCTCAGGCGTAAGTGTATCGATCAACTCCGCACCAACGGCCACGATCACTTCTTCGGGTGGAACGAATTTCTGTGAAGGGGGAAGCGTGGTATTGAATGCGAATACCGGTAGCGGGTACACCTACATCTGGAAGCGCGATGGAACCACGATCAGCGGCGCCAACGGTTCGAGCTACACGGCATCCATCAGTGGTAGCTACACCGTCACTATTGGATCGGGCAACTGTTCTTCCACTTCGGCACCTCTTGCATTGAACGTGAACAGTGGACCTGTGGCATCGATCAGCCCAGCTGGATCGACCACGATCTGCGAAGGAAGTTCAGTGTTGCTCAACGCCACCACCGGCGCAGGCTTGTCATACAGCTGGCAATTGAACGGGCAGGCGATAAATGGTGCCTCCGGATCGAGTTTCGCAGCAGCCCAGCCAGGCAACTACACAGTTACCGTTACGGGGAACGGATGCAGCGCCACATCCTCGAGTGTACAAGTGTCTTCCTTCACTCCGCAAGCCCCTGATCTCACGGTCAACGGCGGATCGACCATCTGCGCAGGTGGATCGGTGACGATCAGTGCCACCCCTGTTGAAGGCGCTACGTATTCATGGACCTTGAATGGATCGGATCTTTCGGAGGAAGGTGCATCCATCGAAGCCACTGAAGGAGGCACCTATGGTTTGCAGATCTCCACCGGGGATTGCATCTCGGCGATCGGGACCACCGAGATCACGGTACTGGAGCTTCCGGAGATCGCGATCGGCTCGCATGGGCCTACCATGGTCTGCACCGGTGACACGGTCCTTCTCAATGCCACCATCGATCCATCCTACGCCTATATGTGGATGCTTGATGGACAGTTGATCCCTGGCGCGGTCGACACGGCCTTCGCGGCCACCTTGCCTGGCGTATATTCAGTATATGTGAGCAATGGCACTTGCTCGAATACCTCGGCCACGGTCCAGGTGAGCATGACGCCTGATGTGAACGTATTCACTTCGGGACCCACCGATCTCTGTGCCGGTGACAGCGTGTTGATCACTGCTGTGGCGGATAGTGCTTACTCGTATGCATGGACCTTGGATGGCGTTCTACTGCCCGATACGAACGCATCCATCACAGCGATGGTTTCGGGAACCTATATCGCCACGATCGCACATGGCGCTTGTTCCGCCAGTTCTGCACCGATCGAAGTGATCGCCAATGCCATACCTGTAACTGAGATCACGGCCAACGGACCGTTGACGTTCTGCGCAGGTGAAAGCGTGCAATTGTCCACAGCTGCGGATACTTCGTGGACCTACCAATGGTCGATCGACGGTGTGAACATCGAAGGCGCCACTTCCGATATCCACATGGCGACGGTGACCGGAGCGTACAGCGTAGCAGTGAGCAATGGCGGATGTACGGTCGCATCAGCGGAAATAGCGGTGATCACATTGCCGGTGGTCTCGCTTGAGCTGGATGGACCAGCTGCGTTCTGCATTGGTGATAGCGTGGTGATCAGCGCAATGGCCGATAGTACCTATGAGTATACCTGGAGCTTCAACGGCGTTGAGATGGAAGGTGTCGACGGATCCACCATTACCGCCAATACGGCCGGTTCCTACCAGGTAGCGATCGATGACGGTACCTGCAGTGCAACTTCCGAGGTGGTTGAAGTGATCACCAGTGAAGAGCCGGTATTCAACATCAGCACGATCGGTGAATCGACTTTCTGTGCCGGCGATAGTGTGCTGCTCGTGATGCAAAGTGACAATGCTTCTTACGGGGTGGAGTGGTCCCTGAATGACGCAGTGCTCGCAGAAGGTGATAGTCTCTACGCTTCTGGAAGTGGCGTGTACATCGCAACGGTGAACAACAACGGTTGCATGGTAAGCGATACGGCCGAAGTAGTGACCACCCTTCCGGTCGTTGAACTGATGCTTCAGGGCGACACTTCCTTCTGCGAGGGAAGCAGCACAGTACTTCACACTACGTTCGACAGTACCTACACCTATCAGTGGCTCCTGGATGGCGAAGCGATCGCAGATGAGAATTCACATGAACTGCTCGTTACGGCCTCGGGTAACTACAGTGTTCATGTTGAAGGAAGTGGCTGCAGCACCACTTCAGCAGCGATCGCTCTTGAAGTGAGCACAGCACCTGAGATCAACTGTTATGAAGATGCTGCATCGGGTATCGTGGGTGTTGAAGTGCTCAATGGCAATGGTCCCTTCACCTACATGTGGAACGGCAATGCTGAACTCGATTCCACTATTCTTGCGGTCGAAGGCTCCGGCATTCATGTGGTCACCGTTACCGATCAGAACGGTTGCAGCGAAACCTGCACATTAACGATCACCAGCGGGAACGAGGATGACTGCCTCGGGCTGCGCACACAGGAACAGGCCTACTGGACCGAAGCTGCACTTGCCACGAACGATTTTGCCCAAGCGTTCCCAGACGGTATCACCATCGGTTGCGGATTCCGGATGCTCACCTTGACCACCGCTCAAGCAGTGGATGCGTTCCTGCCATCAACGGGCCCATCACAGCGATTGCCTTTCGGCCAAATGACCGATCCAGGCAACACCTATGGCAATTCGCTCGCAGGTGAACTGGTGGCTTTGAAGATCGCGGTCCGGTTCGATGAGTTGTCCGCTGATTTCGCGAATGCGGAAACGCTCCTGAAGGATGCGGTGATCGCTGAGGGCATCTTCGCTGGATCCACAGTGGCCGAGGTGATCGAGGAAGCGGATCGCAAAGTGGGTGGATGTTTCTCCTGGTTCAGCCGGAATCAACTGAGGATCGCGCTGCACGAGATCAACACTGGATACATCGGTGGAACGATGGCAAGTGGCTATCTGGAGTGCCCGCAGCAGGCCGATCAGCCTGATCCGCCTTCACCGCCAGTGGTCTCCGAACAGAAGGAGGAATCCAAGTTCGCGACCACCACCACCGCCTACCCCAACCCGTTCACAGAACACACCACGATCGTGGTCGGTGAACTGGAGCATGATGATCACCTGGTGATCGACATCCTCTCTGCGGACGGTGTGCTGCTGGAGCGCGTGTTCGATGGGCGGGTCCCTGCCGGTGTGGAAACCAAGGTGAACTGGAATGGTGCTTCCCGCGCCATGGGCGTGTACTTCTATCGTGTAAGCGGTGAGCAGGATACGTTCACCGGACGACTGGTGCGCCAGTAATACACCTCTTATCAACAGGAACGGCCATCGCTATTCGCGATGGCCGTTCCTGTTGATAAGACCTAACCGAAAAGTTGGGATAGCACCTCGTCGACGCGGGCTACCTGGATCACTTCGATCCCTCGAACGGCTTGGATCCCTTTCGTGCCCTTCGGAACGAAGATGCGGGAAAAACCGAGCTTCTTCGCCTCGGCGATGCGCTGATCGGTCCGTGGCACGGGCCGTACCTCGCCGGTAAGTCCCACTTCACCCGCAAAACATTGATCCATCGGTACCGCGATATCGGCATTGGAACTCAGGATCGCACATACCACGGCCAGATCGATGCCAGGTTCCTCCACACGAAAACCACCGGCAAGGTTGAGGAAAACATCCTTCTGGCCAAGCCTGAAGCCGCAGCGCTTCTCCATCACGGCGAGCAGCATGTTCAATCTTCGCAGATCGAACCCGGTGGAACTTCGTTGCGGTGTGCCGTACACGGCACTGCTCACCAAGGCCTGCACCTCGATCAGGAACGGGCGCATGCCTTCCATGGTGCCGGCCACCACCACGCCACTGGGCCTTTCCGCCCTGTCGCCAAGCAGTATTCGGCTGGGATCTTCGACTTCGGCCAGCCCGCTGCCCTGCATTTCGTAGATCCCCAGTTCGTTCGTGCTGCCGAAACGGTTCTTCAACGGACGGAGCAGCCGGTAGGAATGATCCCGATCGCCTTCGAACTGTAGCACGCAATCCACCATATGCTCCAGCACTTTCGGGCCTGCGATGGAACCATCCTTGGTGATATGGCCGATCAACACCATCGGGATGCCCGTGGTCTTGGCGAAGCGCATGAGTTCCGCGGTGCATTCACGCACCTGGCCCACGCTGCCCGGGCTGGCCTCCAGTATCGAAGTGTGCAAGGTCTGCACGCTATCGATCACTACCAGCGAGGGCTTCAGTTGATCGATATGTTTGAAGATGGCCTGGGTGTTGGTCTCGGTTAGCACGAAGCAATTTGCGCCGGCATCAGCTCCGTTGCCCAATCGATCGGCGCGCATCTTCACTTGATGCTCACTTTCCTCACCGCTCACATAGAGCGTGCGCAGGTGTGGATCGCGCAACGCGGTCTGGAGCAGTAATGTGCTTTTCCCGATCCCCGGCTCACCACCGAGCAAGATCATGCTCCCGGGCACCAGACCGCCGCCGAGCACACGTGTGAGCTCACGATCGTTCAGCGCGGCACGCGGGCCATCCTGTTCGGGTATTACCTGGATCGGTACCGGCTTCGGATCGCCATGGCGCAGATCCGTTGGAATTCCACTGCGAGAAGCGGAGCGGTCCACGATCTCCTCCACCAACGAGTTCCATTCCTTGCATTGGCTGCACTGTCCAAGCCACTGAGAATGGCTGACACCACAATTCTGGCAGACGTACTTCGAGCGCAGCTTAGCTGCCATGGCGGATCTTCTCGACCAATGCGGTGGTCGAGAATCCTTCGACCAGTTTGAGCGACTTCACCTGGCCGCCATAGATGCGAACATATTCCGATCCCACGATCCGTTCTTCGGACCAATCGCCACCCTTCACCAGCACATCGGGGCCGATCGCCTGGATCAGTTCCAATGGAGTGTCCTGATCGAAGATCACCACGGAATCGACCAGGCGCAAAGCGGCGAGCACTTTTGCCCGGCTATCCTGATCGTTCAGTGGCCGATCCAGCCCTTTGCCCTGGCGCCGTACGCTCGCATCGCTGTTGAGGCCCACCACGAGCCGATCGCCCAATGCGGCCGCCTCCTCCAGGTACTCAACATGGCCGCGGTGAAGTATATCGAAGCAGCCGTTGGTGAACACGATCCGGTCGCCGCGCAAACGCCAGATGTTCACCAGGCGCTGAACGGCCACAAGGTCCATTATGCGTTTATCGGCCGGAGCCGTGGCCGGTTCGGTGGTCATGCGGGTACGTTTCTGCGTTTGCGCGAGATCAAAAGTAGCGATATGCCTCCGAGCACGATGATCATCGCGGTCTGTGCCGCCCACAGCAACCAACCCATGGCGAGCGCATCGGGCCTGATGATACCGCCACCTTCAGGAGCAGGCATGTAAATGCTCACGATCAGGGCGACGAATGCGGGATAGGCACCGATCCCACCCTGCACCAGAACGATGCCCACCGATCCCGCGATGAAGCCGGCCATAACCCCTGCGAATGGAACAGAAGCGGTTGTATCGAGGGCGAAAAAGCCCACCCAGAACATCGTCACATAGAGTCCCCATATAAGGAAAGTATGGAGCAGGAAAAGACCTTTCTGCCTTGTCCGTATGATGGATCGAAGCCCATCCATGAAGCCTGATGCCGTGGATCGTACACGGGCGCGGAATGCAGGCCGTTGCCAAAGGGCGCGCAGAACGAACCCGGCGATGAGAATGAGCAGGCCGATCGCGATCGGCAGGAAGGGACTTGTGGTGGGAACATCTTCCGTGGTATTGCCTGAATTCCGGAAAGATTCGACCCGCGCCTGGATCAGGTCCATGCGATCGAACTGCAGCGCGATCGTGATCGCGGCGATCGAAAGCAGGATCAGCATGTCCACGGTACGTTCCGCCATGATCGTTCCGAAGCCCTTCTCGAACGGCACGCCTTCGGCGCGATACAGCATCACCGCGCGTGTCGCTTCACCAGCGCGGGGCAGCACCATGTTCATGAAGTAGCCTGAAAGTGTCGCGTTATAACTGTTCCAGAGGCCGACATGGTGCCCCATGTGACCGAGCAGATAGCGCCAGCGCCATGCGCGGCTGAGGTGGCTGAGCCAGCCGAGGATCACGCTCAGGCCGAGCCACCACCAGTTGGCCTGGCCAAAGGCCACGAAAAGGTCCCGGCGTTGCTGCTGGTCCAGCTGCCGGTAGAAGTAGATCACGAGCCAGATCCCAAGTGCAAGCGGGACCACCACCTTCAATGTGGCGATCAAAAGATCGCGGGGCCGCTTACTTGAGCTTGTTGGTGCGCTCATCGGGGAACACGATGCTGGGCCTGAAAGCGCGCGCCTCCTCGATGCCCATATGGGCATAAGCCACCACGATCACGATATCGCCCACCCGTGCCTTGTGTGCCGCCGGGCCGTTCAGGCAGATCTTGCCCGATCCGCGCTCGCCCTTGATCACGTAGGTCTCCAGCCGCTCCCCATTATTCACGTTGAGCACCTGCACCTTCTCTCCTTCAACGAAACCAACGGCATCGATCAGGTCCTCATCAATGGTGATGCTACCGATATAATCGAGGTTCGCTTCACTGATGCTTACGCGATGCAGCTTCGCGCGGAGCACTTCGATCGTCATTTTCTGCTGGAACCCTGGCCGGTGGCTTCGGGCGTGCAAATTTACTGCGAATGTTCGGAATGACGGTAGCTGCAACTAGTTGCGGCTCACCAACATGTTATCGATCAAGCGCACGGGTCCCACTTGTGCGGCGATGAGCGCCACCACCTGATCGTACCCTTCCCATGATCCGATCGGTCGCAATGTCAGAGGATCGGCCAGGCCGAAATGATCGAGTTGGATGATCGGGGAAGATCCAAGGAGATCCCCCACATTGCGGTGTATTTCGGCCACCGGTGACCTGAATGCCTGAACAGCCACGAGTTGAAGCGCTTTGTAGAGTAATCCGGCCTCCTCTCTTTCCACGGTGTTCAACCGCATGTTACGTGAACTTCTGGCCAGGCCATCGCGCTCACGTGATGTGGGGCAGGGAACGATCTTCTCCGGCCAGCGCTCCGATCGGGCCACATGTTGTAGAATGGCAAGCTGCTGCCGGTCCTTCTCTCCGAAGAACGCTTCATCGGGCCGTACATAGAAGAAGAGCCGTTCCACCACGTTCACCACACCCTGGAAATGTCCCGGCCGCGATGGGCCCTCCCAGTGTAGATCCAGCCCGCCCAGGTCATACTTCCTTGGTTTGAAATCGGCGAAGATGCCTTCCTTCTCAGGAGTGAACAGAAGGTCGCAACCAGCGTCTTTCAGCAACTGTGCATCCGCTTCGATCCGCCGTGGATACTTTTCCAGATCCTTTGGATCGTTGAATTGCAAAGGGTTCACGAAGATGCTGCAGACCACAGCATCGCAGGTGGTGCGGGCCCGGTGGATCAAGCCGAGGTGCCCTTCGTGCAAGGCGCCCATGGTGGGCACGAAACCGATCCGGGCATTGCTTCGGCGCGCATGGGCCACCTCACTGGCGATGGCTTCCGGGGTTTGTACGATCTTCACGATCCGCGCGGCCGTGGAACACGGAAAAGGGGGGACGAAGCTAAAGGCCGGGTTTGATATTCCGGCGAAAATTCCATATTTTTGTACCCAATTCCCACCCTTATCATATGAGCTTGAAGAACGCCAAGGTCCTCACCATTTCCCAATCGATACACCCTTTCATGGATGGTCCGGAGGAAATGGCGAAGATCGCTCGCAATCTGCCGCAGGGTATATTGGAATGCGGAAATGAGATCAGGGTGTTCATGCCGAAGTTCGGCTGCATCAACGAACGGCGGCACCAGCTGCACGAAGTGATCCGCCTCAGCGGCATGAACCTGATCATCAATGATACGGACCATGCGTTGCTGATCAAGGTGGCCAGTGTGCCAAGCGCCCGAATGCAGGTCTACTTCATCGATAATGAAGAGTATTTCAAGCGCAAGGCAGATACGCACGATGCGGATGGCGAATTTTTCCGCGATAATGACGAACGCGCCCTTTTCTTCGGCCGCGGTGTGCTTGAGACCGTGAGGAAGCTGGGCTGGGTCCCGGATATCATCCATTGCCATGGCTGGATGACCGCTTTCGTTCCATTGTATGTGCGCCATCACTTCAATGATGACCCGCATTTTGAGAATGCCAAGCTGGTATATACGGCCTATGATCAGAAATGCGAGTTGCTGGACAAGGACCTGCCGAAGAAGCTTGCGATGGAAGGTTTCGACCCCGCTCTCCTGAAAGGATTGGCCAAGCCGAACACGGACGAGTTGAGCAAATTCGCCATGAGCCTGAGCGACGGTGTGGTACGTGGCAGCGCGAAGCTTGGCAAGGGATTGGAAGCCGCAGTAAAGGCATACGATAAACCGGTGATGAACTACGTTCCATACGGTGAACATGTAAAGGCCCACGCTGATTTCTACCACAGCGTATTGGAGGAAGCCTTGGTCTGAAGACATTGGGAACGATAACGAACGTCAAGAAGACACGGCCTGCGATGTGGGCCGTGTTCTTCATTTTGGGTGGCCTCTCGATCACCGGATGCAAAAAGCCCGACGCCGATCTGGGGTTGGAATTGCTGCCGGGTGATGAACTGGACGTTACAGGTGAGCCGGTGCCGCTCCGTGCATATAGTTTCGAGCAGGAACAGGTGCGTACCAGCGGCCTTACACGTAATCTGCTCGGCTCCTACCTCGATCCGCAATTCGGGTTGGTGAAGACCGGGATCGTCACCCAGTTGCGTCTCAGCAGTTCCAACGTGGGTGCCGGCATGGATACCACCGGATTACAGCCGGACAGTCTGGTGCTGTCATTGGTGTACGATGCGGCTGCACAGAACTACGGCGGGCTGGGAGCACAGATCTTCGAAGTGCATGAATTGAACGAGGATCTTTCAGTGGATTCGCTCTATCATACCGATGATCTCCCCGAAGTTCTGCCTGCCGATCTGGTCGCCGATCCAGGTGGAAGCATCACTCCCCGACCACTTGAGGCCGTAATGGTCGGAGACGAGACGCTGCCGCCGCAGTTGCGCATAAAACTTTCGAATACCCTTGCTGATCGCTTCCTGAACGCCTTCAACACACCATCGCTTGCGGACAACAACGCGTTCCTTCAATTCTTCAAGGGCATCCACATCACGGTGAACAACGGAGCGCAACTGCCTTTCCAGGAAGGCATCCTTTACTTCGATCTGCTCCATGCTGGATCGAAGGCCACCTTGTATTACCGCGATCTGAACGATCAGCCCGACCTTCAGCGGAAGTTCGAACTGCCGGTTACCAGCAACAGCGTGCGTTATACCACTGCGGTGATCGATCATTCCCAGGCGATCGATCCATCGATCACCGCCGCTCTTGCCGATAGCAATTCTGTTAACGATGCGGTATACATCCAAACGCTGGGTGGATCGCGGGTGGCAGTGCGCCTGCTGGATGTTCAGGAATTCGCCGGCACCGATCGGATCCTTGCCAAGGCGGAATTGATCGCGCCGGTGGAAGGCACGTTCAATCCTTACCTGACGCCTCCGTTGCAGATCTTCCTTTTCCGCCTGGACGATGAAGGTGAAGAGGTCTTCCTGCCCGATCAGCTCGGTGGCATCACAGCGATCGATGGAACATATCGATCGGATACGCGGGAGTACCGCTTCAACGTTACTCGTTATGTACAAGGCCTGATCAATGGACAGATCCCCAACAATGGTCTCGAAATGGTGGCCGGATCGAGCGGGATCAGTGCGAACCGGGTGGTGCTTACCGCGCCCCGTGAGGACGGTAGCGGAATGCGGCTGCTCCTTACTTTTACCACATACTGAGATCAGATGTGCGGGATCGTAGCCTACATCGGTGGCAAGAATGCCTATCCGATCCTTATCAACGGCCTGCGCAGGCTGGAATATCGTGGTTATGATAGTGCGGGGGTCGCCCTGCTCGATGGCAATGGCATGCACATCTTCAAATGCCAGGGCAAGGTCAGCGATCTGGAAGCGCATGTGGCGGGGAAGGATCTTGCAGGTACGGTGGGGATCGGGCATACGCGCTGGGCCACGCACGGGGCACCCAACGATGTGAATGCGCACCCCCACCAGGGAACGAGCGGTAATATCGCATTGATCCACAATGGCATCATCGAGAACTATGCTTCGCTCAAGGAGGAGTTGATCAAGCGTGGCCACCGTTTTCGCAGCGAGACCGATACGGAAGTATTGGTGAACCTGATCGATGATGTGCAGCAGACCGAGGGTGTCGATCTTGCCGATGCCGTCCGGCTCGCGCTGGACAGCGTGGTGGGCGCTTATGCGATCGTGGTGATCGATCGGAACGATCCCGATGTGATGGTGGCCGCGCGCCGAAGTTCACCCCTGGTGATCGGCATCGGTGAAGGCGGGGAATATTTCGTTGCCAGTGATGCCACACCGATCGTGGAACACACCAAGAACGTGGTCTATCTGGAAGATGGGGAGGTGGCCGTGATCGACCGGAAGAAGCCCCTGAAGATCCGCAACATCAGGAACCAGGAGAAGACCCCGTTCATCCAGGAGCTGGAGATGCATCTCGAAGCGCTGGAAAAAGGCGGTTACGATCACTTCATGCTGAAAGAGATCCACGAGCAGCCGCGCAGCATACGCGACAGCATGCGCGGAAGGATCGATCTGAAGAAAGGCCAGGTGGTGCTGGGTGGCATCAAGGATTACGAGCAGAAGTTCGTGAACGCGAAACGGATCCTCATTGTCGGTTGTGGTACCAGCTGGCATGCTGGAATGGTGGGCGAATACCTCTTCGAGGAATATGCGCGCATTCCTGTTGAGGTGGAATATGCGAGCGAATTCCGTTATCGTAATCCGATCGTGGGTGAGGAGGACATCGTGATCGCGATCAGCCAGAGCGGTGAAACAGCGGATACTCTCGCGGCGATCGAACTCGCAAAATCGAAGGGAGCCACCATCATCGGGATCTGCAACGTGGTGGGCAGCAGCATCGCGCGCATCACCCACGCGGGCTCCTATACGCATGCCGGCCCGGAGATCGGTGTGGCGAGCACCAAGGCCTTCACTGCACAGGTCACGGTACTCACGTTGATGGCGCTGATGATCGGGCACAAGCGCGGCACGATCAGCGGCAGTAATTTCTACCGGTTGTTGAACGAGCTGGATTCGATCCCGGACAAGGTGCAGAAGGTTTTGGCGAATGAAGCACAGATCAAGTACATCGCCGACATCTACAAGGATGCGACCAATGCGCTCTATCTCGGCCGTGGCTACACATTCCCCGTGGCGCTGGAAGGTGCGCTGAAATTGAAGGAGATCAGTTACATCCATGCGGAAGGATATCCCGCAGCGGAGATGAAGCACGGCCCGATCGCGCTGATCGACGATGCGATGCCTGTTTTCGTGATCGCCACGAAAGGCGCCAGTTACGAGAAGGTGGTGAGCAACATCCAGGAGGTGAAGGCGCGGAAAGGAAAGATCATCGCCATCATCACCGAAGGCGATTCAGTGGTGCGGGGGCTCGCCGATCATGCGATCGAGATCCCCGAGACGGCCGATGCCCTGGTGCCGATCCTGAGCGTTGTTCCCTTGCAGCTGATCAGCTACCACATCGCTGTGATGCGTGGTTGCAACGTTGATCAGCCACGCAACCTTGCGAAGAGCGTTACTGTGGAATAGTATCGATCGGAATGGAATGAAGAAGGGTCGCAGGATCACTGCGCCCCTTCGTTCAAAGGCTCCATCACTTTCCTTCGTTGAAGCGGCGCGTCACCTCCGGCCAGTTCACCACGTTCCAGAAGGCCTTGATGTAATCGGGCCGCTTGTTCTGGTACTTCAGGTAATAGGCGTGTTCCCAAACGTCGAGGCCAAGGATCGGGGTGCCTCCACAGCCCGTGTCGGGCATCAGCGGATTGTCCTGGTTGGGCGTACTGCATACCTCGAGCTTTCCACCCTTATGTACGCAAAGCCACGCCCAGCCGCTTCCGAAACGGGTGGTGGCGGCCTGCTCGAATTTCTCCTTGAAGGCATCGAATGAACCGAAGTCCTTGTCGATCGCTTCAGCGATCGCGCCGCTGGGCGCGCCACCTGCGTTCGGCGCCATGATCGTCCAGAAAAGGCTGTGGTTGTAGTGGCCGCCGCCATTGTTACGCACGGCGTTGTTCTTCATGTCCATGCCCTTCATCAATTCCTCGATGGACTTGTTGTCCATGGCGGAACCCTCGATCGCCTTGTTCAGGTTGGTCACGTATGCATTATGGTGTTTTCCATGGTGGATCTCCATCGTTTCCTTGTCGATGTGGGGTTCCAGCGCAGTGGAAGGGTAGGGCAGGTCAGGTAATTTATAGGCCATTGCTGATCAGGATTTTGTGTTATTGGTGTATTCGGGACAAAGATAGTCCCGCCCAAGGCCGAACACTTTGACACCGATCGATCCCACCACATACATTTGCCGCCAACTTTCATCCAAACAATCAAACCAAATGATCAAGAAGTTCGCTCTTCTCGCCACCATGGCGGCGTTTTTCGTAGCATGCAGTGAGGCTCCCGAGAGCATGGAAAAGGCGCAGACCACCGAGCCTGCCGCCACCGAAATGAACGAAGCGGAGGTTGAAGCTGAAGTGGTAACTCCAGAGAACACCACCACCGTGGAAGGTACTGTTGAGGAGATGCCGGCCACCGATGCTCCTGCGACCGATGCACCAGCCACCGACGCCCCTGCGACCACCACGCCAGAGGCTGAGACCAAGTGATCCATTGAACGTTCCTGGAAAAGGGCCCGTAAGGGCCCTTTTTTCTTTACGGGGCGATCGTGGAAAGATGCCGGTCCTCCAACGCTTCGATCGCGCGGTTGTAGATCCGGTCCTCATCCAGGATGATCTCGTAGTATCCGCTGTTGCCCCAGAGATTACGGGCTATGCCGGCCTTCAACCGAAGTGCGATCTGGTCGCGTGATCTTTCCGATCCACCGGCGTCCGGCGATATTCCCTGCTTTTCGGCGAATTCGTTCAGTTCGTTCAACAACTTCTCGCTCACCTGGAACCTCTGGGCGAATTCCTCGGGCGATCCAAATCCCAGCAATCCGCTCCGATCCCGATCCGCGATATCGAAGGCGAAATCGTTGATCGCACCGCTGAAGAAAAGCTCGGTAAGGTAACGCGATGCTTCTGCGGTATCGGCAGCAACGAAGATGTCGGGCATTATGCCTCCACCACCGTATACGGTGCGTCCGCGCGAAGTGTAATAGATCTTGCTCGTATCCAATTTGATGCTGTCCGGTGAAACGAATTCACCGTGCGCGAAACGTGTTTCAAGATCATCGCCATAAGCGATGCCTTCACCATAGGGCCGTTGTATGGATCGGCCGCTTGGGGTGTAGTAACGCGCGGTGGTGAGCCGCACTGCGCTCCGATCGGGCAATTCCATGTGTTCCTGCACAAGCCCTTTCCCGAAGGACCTTCGGCCCACAACTATCCCCCGATCATTGTCCTGCACCGCACCGGCAATGATCTCGCTCGCGCTCGCCGAACCTTCATCGATGAGCACCGCAAGCGGTATCTCGTGCAGCGATCCATCATTCGTGGCGGTGATGTCACGCCGCGGCGAGTTCCTGCCTTCGGTATAAACGATCACATCACCTTCATCGAGGAATTCATCGGCCAGCGCCACGGCGGAAGTGAGGTAGCCGCCACCATTCCCGCGCAGATCAACCACCAGGCGCTGCATGCCTTTTTCCTGGAGTGAGGTCACCGCCTGCATGAACTCCTCATGGGTGTTCTTCGCGAAACGGATCAATTTGATGTAACCGGTTCCATCATCTTCGATCAACGAAACGGCCACACTGTTTATGGGGATTCGCCCCCGTTGGATCAGAACTTCGAAGGGATCTTTCTTCCCCGATCGCAGCACCTGCACCTTCACTTCACTATCGGCAGGGCCACGAAGGTTCTTCATCACATCTTCATTCGAGACCTTCACCCCGGCAAGCGGAACACCGTTCGCGGAAAGGATCCGATCGCCCGACCGGATGCCTGCGGCCGCGCTAGGCCCGCCTTCCACCGGTGTGATCACCACGATGGTATCGCGCTGGATCGCGAACTCCACACCGATCCCCTCGAAGCTGCCTTCGAGCGGTTCCTGTGCGGCATTGATCTCGGCCGCGCTGATGTAGTAACTGTGTGGATCGAGCCGCTGAAGGATGTCCTGCAACACTTCATCGACGAGCGCATTCTTCTGCACCGTGTCCACATATTGCCTGTCGATCAGCTCCAGTACCTGGCCGATCTTGTCCGCCGCGGAAGGCTGGCGAAAGTTGAAGACCGTGAAGCCCCCGCCTCCATGCGACCCATCGCCCATATCCTTCCCGATGAAAAGACCTGCCACCAATGCAAGCGCAAGCATCAATGGATAAAAAGGGGAAAGCGTGTTCGGACCCTTCATTTCGATCAGGCCTTTTCCAGCCGGTGCACTATGAGGCCGCCGTTCTTAAGCAATTCAAGTCCCGTGGGATCCTTGTACGGATCCAGGAACACGAGACGCCGTATGCCCGCCTGGAGGATCAATTTACTGCATTCGCGGCAGGGCGAATGCGTAAGGTATAACGTGGCACCGTTCGCATTGTTGGTGCTCCGTGCAACTTTCATGATCGCGTTGGCCTCTGCATGCAGCACATACCAATGGGTGATCCCTTCAGCATCCTCACAATCATTGGGAAAACCGGTGGGCGTGCCATTGTACCCATCGCTTATGATCATGCCATCCTTCACCAGCAGTGCGCCCACTTTCTTGCGTGTACAATGGCTGAGCTGCGCCCACTCTCGCGCCATGCGCATGTATGCACGATCGTACCGATCTTGTTTCAGTGGATCGGTGTAGATCAACTCGTTCTTCTGCATTCTGCGGGAGCGTTCAATGAGCGCGGCCTGCAAAGGGGGCGCCCGTTGGATCGATGTGTACCCAGGGCGGGACTCGAACCCGCACGAATTGCTTCACTGGTGTTTGAGACCAGCGCGTCTACCGATTCCGCCACCTGGGTATGAAAGAACGAATGGGCTGCGAAGATAAACCAAAGCAGTAACGCTGCTGCGTGACAATGGATCCGCTGAGGCGTGTCCGGCCGCGGATCCGTAAATTTGTACGAGCGATCGGTGTGAAGAACGAACT
>JAEYYE010000018.1 GCA_023430945.1 Bacteroidota bacterium | reverse complement strand
GCACATCCCCAAGTGGCTCGTCATCCTCTTCGTCTTTCTCTTCATCGCGCAGCTCGCGATCATCATCCTGATCATGCAAGGGCGTAACCCGCTGCCTTTTCCGGACCATGGCTCGCGCATCTACACGGCCGCATCACCCGAGGGCAAGCAGGCTATCGTGGAGTTGCTGGAGCAATACGGCGTGCACGAGCGCTTCCAAGCGAATTCAGGTGGTGTACTACGTTCCATCTTCTACGATGGCACCATCATCAACCAGGCTTCCGAAGAGGTGCTTGCCAAGGTGGGGAACATATACTCGTGCATTGGGCTGGTGGCCGATGATCCGCTGGCGAGTGCGCGATCGGCCGCTGCTTTCCTGCAACAGCGTGGCTTCAACGCCAACGTTGTGGAAGAGATAGAACCCGGTCTTCCGATCGCCTTCGTGCTCACGGATGCGTTGCCGGGAACGGCGATCAATTTCCGGCCGCATGTGACGAAGATGCCGAGACCGGAGGAATAAGTCCGGGTGAAGAACGATCGAAGATAGCTGAGTGAAAGTGAGATCCAATTCGATGTAATTCCGATCAGTCCACAAAAAGAAGCATTCCCGATCCGATCGGGAATGCTTCCTGGACAATGATCAAATTCAGATCTCTTCGTCGTAATATTCCTGCTCACTGCGCCGATCGGAACCGCTCAGCAGGAACGCTGCGCCAGCTGCTGCAGCCACTGCCAGCACGCCAGTGAGAACAGGATTCAACCTGGCGCGCGTGTAGAAGCTCTTCATCGTGTGGCCTTCGTAATTGCCATGCACTCTTCCACCGCCCGCGGCATGATGTAATCCGTCGCGTCCATCTCGCGCAGGTCCATCCTTCAATTGTTGATCGGCCATCATCTTTTCGGTGAGGAAATCCATGGCAGTGGGCACGATCTTGTTCATGGTGCTCATCACCTTCGCTGCGCCACCGACCATGATGTCGCGATAAGGTTTTACACAAGCCTTCAGGATCGCGTAGGCGACTTCCTCGGGTTCGTATACCGGCGGAGGCAGTGTCGCCTGCTTGCCGGTGTAATTCTTCGCGTGCTCCGTGTATGGTGTATTGATGCCTGCCGGTTTGATCAGTGTAACGGCGATCGGTTCCTCCGCTTCCTCCAATTCGATCCGAAGTGCATCGGTGAAGCCTTTCACCGCGTGTTTGCTGGCGCTGTACATCCCCTGGATCTGGATCGCCAGATCGGAGAGTTCGCTGCCGATGTTGATGATCGCGCCGCCGCGTTGCTTCAATTCACGCGCGGCCACGAGCGATCCATAGACCACACCCCAAAAGTTCGTATCGAACAATCGGCGATTGTCTTCGTCGCTCACTTCTTCCAACCGGCCATAGATCGAAACGCCGGCATCATTCACCCAGGTGTCGAATCCGCCGTAATAGGTCTTCGCGGCGGCCGCGATCTTTTCAACATCTTCCTTCTTTCCCACGTCGGCAACGACAAAAATGGCCTCGCCGCCTTTTGAATTGATCTCTTGTGTGATCCGGTCGAGATCAGCTTCACTCCTTGCCGCAAGCACGAGCTTCGCACCCTCTTTCGCCGCTGCATAGGCGGTGGCCAGGCCGATCCCGCTCGATGCGCCGGTTATCACTATCACTTGTTGGTCCAATGGTTTCAATGTGATCTTCATGTCATTCTATGGATATCAGTTGTTCAAACTTCTCTTAAAGATAGTACCGGTCTAGAACGATCCCGCCCGGCGGATCCTTCATGCGGGCACCTTCATGTCGTTCTCGCGCTCCCAATAGCGGTGTTGCGCGATCGCCGAAATGAATTCCTTGATGAACGCCTGGTGATCTTTCTTCGTGCATGTGATCACACCCTTGTCCGCGATCACTTCGTCCGGCTTATCGGCCACGCGAATATCCTGTACGCCGGATGCCATGATCAATCCGATCCCTTCACCGATCGCGCCGATCGGTTTGCAATGCTTGAATGCCTCGTTCACGAAATGAAGCGCGTCGCCGAGCTTCTTCATCTTCCCTACACTTTCGCTTCCGCCGGGAACGAATACCGCATCGTACATGATGGATGCGGTGGTCACATGGCTCTTGTCCACTTCGATCTCGCCACCATCGGCACTTTTCAATTTGCCCTTGAACTTCGACACGATCTCGGATCGTGCGCCTTCTGCTTCCAGCGCAGCCTGTAACGCGGTAACCTGATCATGATCATATCCGTTCTCGATCAGTATGGCGACCTTTCTTGTCTTGATGCCCTGGGGTTTCTTCTTGCGCTCAAGGCTCAATGCCGGCGAATCATCCACGGACTTTCCTTTGGTACCGGTGCTTCTGGATCCCTTCGAGGACTTTTGAGGTGGATCAATGCCGATCCCTTCGGCAGTGCGGATGGCCAGCTCGATATCGATGTTGGCGAGGAATTCGTTCACCATGGGCTCGCGCTCTTCCTTGCTGTCCACCTTTCCCAATTCGAAGTGCAAGGCCGACACGATGTGATCTTTTTCCGGCTTGCTCATACTGTTCCAGAAAAGTGTGGCCTGCGAAAAATGGTCCTTGAAGCTTTCGCTGCGCTCCCGGATCTTGTGGCCATCCACCTTCTCCTGGTAGTGCACGTATCCGCCTTCCTTCGCCGAAGCCATGAAAGGACAGCCGCCACCAAGACTGTTGGGTGAATAGTTCACGCGGCCCTTGTTGATCGTGTGGCGCATGAAGCCGCCATGCTGGTGGTTGTGCACGGGCACCACCGGCCGGTTGATCGGCAGCTCCGGATAGTTCTTGCTACCGAAGCGATTGATCTGCGTATCAACGTAAGAGAAAAGCCGGCCTTGAAGCAATGGATCGTTGGTGAAATCGATCCCCGGCACCACGTTTCCCGGATGGAACGCCACTTGCTCGGTCTCGGCGAAGAAGTTATCGGGATTGCGATCGAGCACCATCTTTCCGATCGGTTCCAGAGGCACGAGCTCTTCGGGGATGATCTTGGTGGGATCGAGCAGATCGAAGGCGAAGGAATGTTCGTCGGCCTCATCCACGGCCTGCATGCACAGCTCGAATTCCGGATGACCGCCTTTTTCGATCGCTTCCCAAAGATCCCTACGCAACCAGTCCGGGTCCTTGCCGGCAAGTTTCTGTGCTTCATCCCACACGAGCGAGAACGAGCCGAGCACCGGCCGCCAATGCAGCTTCACGAAAGTACCCCTGCCTTCCTCGTTCACGAAACGGAATGTGTGCACCCCGAATCCCTCCATCATGCGGAACGATCGCGGAATTGCCCGATCGGAGAGAAGCCACATGATCATGTGCGCGCTCTCGGGCATGAGCGAGATGAAATCCCAGAACGTGTCGTGGGCTGCCGAGGCCTGCGGGATCTCGTTGTGCGGTTCGGGTTTTACCGCATGCACCAGATCAAGGAACTTGATGCCGTCCTGGATGAAGAATACCGGAATGTTGTTGCCCACCAGATCGTAGATGCCTTCCTCCGTATAGAACTT
>JAEYYE010000014.1 GCA_023430945.1 Bacteroidota bacterium | reverse complement strand
CGGAATTATTCCGAGGCGGAACGCGGCTTCGAGTACATTTCAAGGAGGTACAAAGGAGAGAACAAGCAGCACGAAAGCCTGATCTGGCTGGCACGCACCGCGATCCAGATGGAGCAGTACGCGAAGGCCCAGACCGCACTGGACAAGGTAAAGGAAGAAAAGAAGCTTCCGAAAAAATTCGATCATGGCCAGTTGAGCGCCGTCCAGGCCGACCTGGACCTGAAACGGGGAAAAGTGGATGATGCTATCATCAGCCTGGAGCACGCGATCCCGCTCGCAAAGACGAAGCGTGAAAAAGTCCGGTGGTCGTTCGTGCTAGCACAGCTCTACCAGGTGAAGAGCCAGGAGGACAAGGCGATCGAGCAGTTCGCCGATGTGGTGAAGATGGGTCCGCCATACGAAATGTCCTTCCACGCGCAGATCTTCCAGGCGATGGCCTTCAACAAAGGCAACAGCAAGGCGCTGCGCCAGAAGCTCAACCGCATGCTGAATGATGAAAAGCATATCGATCACTACGATATGATCCATTATGCATTGGCGGATATCGATCTGAAGGAGAACAAGAAGGAGGAAGCGATGGAGCAATTGCGCACCAGTGCGCAGGTGAGCACCAGCGACACAAGGCAGAAGGCGAAGTCCTTCATGAAGCTTGCCGACATCTATTTCGAGGATCGGATCTATGCTGATGCACAGAAGTATTATGACAGCACGCGCACGTTGTTGAGCGAAGAACATGAGCGCTTCGATGAGGTGGATACCCGGGCGGATGTTCTTGGTGATCTGGTGGAACAATTGGGGATCATAGCGCTGGAGGATAGCCTGCAGGCACTGGCCGGCCTGGACGAAGCGGAGCTTGAAAAGAAGGTGAGGGGCATCATCCGCGATCGCGAACAGGCCGAAGCCGAAGCGATCCGCCTGGAAGAGGAGGCGAGGCTCCGCGCCGAAACTGAGACCCCGGCGGTAAAGCCGCCCACCGGGGGCGGAGGCGGCTCTGGCAATTGGTACTTCTACGATGCGCAGCAGATCTCCCGGGGCCTCACACAGTTCCGCAAGCGCTGGGGCAATCGAAAGCTCGAGGATGATTGGCGGCGCAAGGACAAGAGCGGCAGCGCGCTGGCGGAAAGTCTCGCCGAGGAGGGTGAGGAAAGTCTGGAAGCTTCGGAGACCAAGGGTGATGAGCCGGAGTGGAAGGATCCTTCCTTCTACACGAAATCCCTTCCCAGGGATGAAGCCGCGATCGACGCCTCCAACGCCCGGATCTGTAGTGCGCTCTATGTGAGCGGCATGATCTACAAGGAACAGTTGAAGGACATCGACAATGCCACCGAGAGCTTCGAGGTACTGAACAATCGTTTCGATGAGTGCCAGTACACGCCGGAAAGCTATTACCAGCTCTACCGGATCTACCTCGAGAAGGAGAATGCCGGTTGGTTCTCGCTCGATGGGATCGGATCACAGACCTATGCGAACATCATCACCGAACGCTGGCCCGGATCGGAGTTCGCGCGACTGGTGCGCGATCCCAACATCATGCAGGCCGATGAGGCGCGCCGCCAGCAGGAGGAAGCCGCCTACCGCAAGGTGTACCAGAGCTTCAGGCAATATGCCTACCCAACGGTGATCTCGGCGGCTGATTCAGTGATCGCCAACAGGCCCGATGATCATTTCCTCGCGAAATACCACATGCTTCGCGCGATGGCGATCGGCGGGCTGCGTGATGTGAACGGTTTCCGCGAAGCGCTCACCACCATCACCACAAAATTCGCCGGCACCGATGAAGCGAGGGCGGCCGAAGAGCTCCTGGCGAACATGGACAAGTCCGCCACGCCCGCGCCAGAGCCCAAGGATCCGGTGGCGTACAAGGCCGATCAAGGGCAGCATTACTTCGCGCTTATCGTGCCCAACCAGGGCAATGATATGAATTCGATCAAGGCGAAGATCTCCAACTTCAACCAGGCGCTCTTCAGCGGAATGAGCGTTCAGATCACGAACAGTTTCCTCGATCCGCAACATCAGGTGGTGCTCCTCAGCTTCTTCGAGAGCAAGGGGAAGGCGATGGAGTACTACACGATGTTCAAGGACGACAAGTCCATGTTGCAGGGGATCAACGATAAGGGTTTCCAGGCCTTTGCGATCAGCCCGGACAATTATTCGCAGCTGTTCAAGAACAAGGATGTGGAAGGGTACGCCTCTTTCTTCACCGAGAACTATCTGGGAAATTCACCGTAGAATGAATTCATGCTGCGGCTATCTTTGTCCGTAAGCACGATCAAAAGGATCGATCCATGTTCCGAAGCGATAAACCCACCGATCAACCGATCATGACCAAGACACCAGAACCCGTAAGCCCCGGAAAGATCAACAGCATCATGGAGGGCACTTCCATCGAAGGTGAGATCAAATCCGACAGCAACATCCGGATCGATGGAAGAGTGAAGGGGATCGTGAATGCGCGCGGGCGGGTGATCGTAGGCAACAGCGGTGTCATCGAAGGCGAGGTGATCTGCCAGAGCTCCGATATCGAAGGCACGGTGATCGGCAAGATCAACTGCCAGGATCTGCTCAGCTTGAAGGCGACCGCCAAGCTCCAGGGCGATATCAATACGAAGAAACTTGCGATCGAGCCTGGGGCCGTGTTCACAGGCAACTGCAGCATGGGCGGCGGTGTGGTGAAGGAAATGGATCCCGTGCGCATGCGTAACGAAGTGCGGCCGGAACCGGCACCTGCGGTGGCCAGCCGCTGATAAGGCATGGCTTCGGCGGCCCACGGCCGGTCGTTCCTGGTGCCGATCGTGCTCTTCACATTGGTGTGCGCTGCGGTGACCTGTTGTGTGCTTTGGCTCACCGGCAACCCGATCGATCAGCGCATCTGGGGCATCATCAGTTATTTCATGCTGCTCTCCACGGTACTCCATGCCTGGCAGGAGCGCTCCATGGTCTCCGATCCCAAAGGGTTCATCCGCCGGTACCTCGCCGGCCTTTCGATCAAGATGTTCCTTTCATTGATCGTGCTGGTGGTGCTCATGCTCGCCACCGCCAAGGCCGATCGGCTTCCGATCGCGGTCACGTTCATTCTGCTCTATCTCGCCTACCTTGGCTTCAGCACTGCGCGAATGGCCATGCTGATCCGCAAATCGCCCAGGGGATGAGCCTTCCGGAAAAGAAGCGATCGAAGCGCGAGGAGATCACAAAAGGATCTTCGGATTACCTGCGCTACACGGGCCTGGGCATTTCCATGATGGGGATCATTCTCGTGAGTTGCCTGATCGGTTGGTGGATCGATGGTCGGCTTGGCTGGAAGTTCCCCGTGTTCACATTGGTATTCAGTTTAATGGGGATCGCAGGTGCGATGATGCATCTTTTCAAGGAGACCGGCAGAAAATGACGCGATAGGTTCTCCGATCGCTTAAATGGATCTACCTTTGCGGCCGTTAAAAGGGGGGTAGCACTTCCTGAATTCCGCCAAAAGCCTTGCTGCGAGCCACTTTCATTGCAATTTTGATCTCGATCGCCGGGGTGGCAGCCACGTTCGCGCATGCGGATACGCTCCATCAGGAACATTCGGAGCATGCTGCGGCGAGCGTTGAACATGGCGACGAAGGTGTCGATCCTGGTGAGATGATCATGGGCCACGTGGGCGATGATCACGGCTGGCACCTGTTCGGCCACACATCGATCTCGTTGCCGGTGATCCTGTTTAACACGGAACGGGGTTTCACGGTGTTCAGCAGCGGCAGGTTCGATCACGGGCACAAGAGCTACAACGGCTACATGCTTCGCGACGGGAAAGTGGTGGCAGTGAACGAAATGGAAAGCGTTCCGGTCGAAGCGGCCACCGTGAATGAGGATTTGACCGAAAAGACGTGGGACATCAGCATCACCAAGAACGTGCTGGCGATGTTCGTAAGCATGGCGATCATGCTCCTGGTCTTCATTTCCGTGGCGAACGCCTATAAGAAGCGCGGGGCTACTGCGCCGAAAGGTCTTCAAAGTTTCGTGGAGCCGATCATCATGTTCATTCGTGATGATGTGGCAAAGCCGAACATCGGTGCGCATTACGAACGCTTCATGCCGTACTTGCTTACGGTTTTCTTCTTCATCCTATTGAACAACCTGTTGGGCTTGGTGCCGATCTTTCCGGGTGGCGCGAACGTGAGCGGGAACATCTCGATCACACTTGCGCTGGCGGCGTTCACCTTCGTGCTCACGCTGATCCATGGCAACCGCCACTACTGGGGCCACATCCTCGCGATGCCGGGCGTGCCCAAATGGGTGTTGCTGATCCTTACCCCGGTGGAGATCCTCGGTGTGTTCATGCGGCCGCTCGTGCTCATGATCCGGTTGTTCGCGAACATCACGGCGGGCCATATCATCGTGCTCAGCTTCTTCGCGTTGATCTTCATCTTCGGGCAGATCAATGCCGGCATGGGTTACGGCATCTCGATCGTGAGTCTTGCCTTCACCATCTTCATGACCTTGCTCGAGTTGCTCGTAGCGTTCATCCAGGCGTTCGTTTTCACGTTCCTTTCCGCGATGTACCTGGGTGCGGCCACAGAGCAACCGCATCATCATCACTAAGACCAACACAACCCTAAACACTCCATCATGTTCCTTTCGATCCTTCTGCAAGCGGCCACCGAAACAGCCAGCAACCTGCACTTTGGTTTCGCAGCGATCGGCGCTGGCATCGCAGCCCTGGCCGCTGGTATCGGTATCGGCCGCATCGGTGGTGACGCCATGCAGGCGATCGCCCGCCAGCCCGAGGCCACCAACGATATCCGTGCGAACATGATCCTGGCCGCCGCTCTCGTGGAAGGTGCTGCGATGTTCGGCATCGTGGTGGGCCTGCTCGCGATGGTACTCTGATCCCGCCGGTGACCGGCACTTAAAGCTTTCCTCATGTTGATCGAACCTTCATTCGGCCTCATCTTCTGGATGACCATTTCCTTCCTGGCGGTGCTCTTCATTTTGAAGAAGTTCGCCTGGAGACCGATCCTTGGCACCCTCAGCGAGCGCGAGCGTACGATCGAGGATGCGCTGAACGAGGCGAAGAAGGCCCGTGAGGAGATCGCGCAGATGAGCTCCCGCAACGAACAGCTGATGGCGCAGGCGCGTGAAGAGCGTGAGGTGTTGCTGCGTGAGGCGCGTGAGATCCGCGACCGCGAGATCGCCAGTGCCAAGGAGCGCGCGAAGAGCGAAGCCGATGCATTGCTCGCCCGCGCAAGGGAGGACATCCGCAATGAGAAGAACGCTGCGATCGTGGAGATGAAGAACCAGGTGGCCGAACTGAGCATCATGGTGGCCGAGCAGATCCTCAAGGAGAAGCTCAACAACTCCGCTGCACAACAAGCCCTGGTCGAACGAGTGATAAACGAAGCCGATCTGCGCCGTTCATGAATGTTTCGCCGGTCGCATATCGCTACGCGCGCTCCCTTATGGAACTTTCCAAGGGAGAAGGAACGCTGAAGGGTACGCTGGAGGACATGGAGATGGTCTCGGCCACAGCGCGCGGCAACCGTGAACTCATCACCCTTTTGAAAAGTCCGGTGGTGAAGGGCGATCGCAAATCCCGCATCCTCGAACAGATCTTCGTTGGTAAGATCGGAACGATCACCGCGAAGTTCATGGAGATCATGGTGCGCAAGGGGCGCGAAGCCCTGCTGCCCGAGGTGGCGCAAGCTTTTACACGTCTCTATCGGATCGAGAAAGGCATCATCATGGTGGAGGTCCGTTCCGCAGCACCATTGACAGATGACGCGCGCGAAAAGGTGCGTGACCTGGCGGAAAAGAAGAATCCCGGCAAGACCATCGAATTGGAGGAGACGGTGGACAGGGAATTGATCGGTGGGGTCGTGATCCGCATCGGCGACGATCAATACGACGGCAGTGTGGCAAGACGCCTTCAGGATCTGAGGCGCAATTTCTCCCAGAATCCGTACATACCTGAGATCTAAGAATCCATGGCAGAAGTAAAACCCGCCGAAGTAACGGCGATCCTGAAGCAGGAATTGGCCGGTTTCCGTTCGGAGGCCGATCTGGAGGAAGTAGGTACCGTACTACAGGTCGGCGATGGTATCGCACGGATCTACGGCCTCAGCGGTGTGCAAAGTGGTGAACTCATCGAGTTCCCGAGCGGTCTGCGCGGGATCGTGCTCAACCTCGAAGAGGATAACGTAGGTGCAGTATTGCTCGGGCCAACGGTAGGGGTGAAGGAAGGTGATACCGTGAAGCGCACCAACCGCATCGCCAGCATCAAGGTGGGCGAAGAGATGGTTGGCCGCGTGGTGAACACCCTCGGTGAACCGATCGATGGCCGCGGCCCTATCGGTGGCGAGTTGTTCGAAATGCCCCTGGAGCGGAAAGCACCCGGTGTCATCTATCGTGAGCCGGTAAAGGAACCGTTGCAAACAGGTATCAAAGCAGTTGATGCGATGATCCCGATCGGTCGTGGGCAGCGTGAACTGATCATCGGTGACCGCCAGACCGGCAAGAGCACCGTGGCGATCGATACGATCATCAACCAGCGCGAATTCTACGAGGCCGGAAAGCCGGTATTCTGCATCTATGTAGCGGTTGGCCAGAAAGGTTCAACGGTGGCCGGAACCGTAAAGACGTTGGAAGAGAACGGTGCGATGCCGTATACGATCGTGGTGGCGGCGAACGCCAGCGATCCCGCACCGATGCAGTTCTACGCACCGTTCACAGGTGCCGCGATCGGGGAATATTTCCGTGACACGGGCCGTCCTGCATTGATCGTTTATGATGATCTGTCCAAACAGGCCGTTGCTTATCGCGAAGTTTCCTTGCTTCTTCGTCGCCCACCCGGACGTGAAGCGTATCCTGGCGACGTGTTCTACCTGCACAGCCGCCTGCTTGAGCGCGCTGCAAAGATCACGGCGGACCAAAGCGTGGCAGAGCAGATGAACGATCTGCCAACAAGCTTGAAGGGCCGCGTGCGCGGTGGCGGATCATTGACCGCATTGCCTATTATCGAGACACAGGCGGGTGACGTTTCAGCCTACATCCCAACGAACGTGATCTCCATCACCGATGGGCAGATCTTCCTGGAAAGCAACTTGTTCCTTTCCGGAGTACGGCCTGCGATCAACGTGGGGATCAGCGTAAGCCGCGTGGGCGGTAATGCGCAGATCAAATCCATGAAAAAGGTGGCAGGTACCTTGAAGCTCGATCAGGCGCAATACCGCGAATTGGAAGCGTTCTCGAAATTCGGATCGGATCTGGATGCCGCCACGAAAGCCGTTCTTGATAAAGGCGCGCGGAACGTGGAGATCCTGAAGCAGGGCCAGAACAGCCCGATGCGGGTGGAGGAACAGATCGCGATCATCTATTGCGGTACCAGGGGATTGCTCACGAAGATCCCGGTGAAGAACGTGAAGCAGTTTGAAGCGGAATTCATCACCATGTTGCGCAACAAGCACAAGGATGTGCTCGATGCTTTGAAGCGCGGCGAATACAACGACCAGATCACCGGAACATTGGAGAATGTCGCGAACGATCTGATCAAGAGCCTGCACAATTAAGTTCGATCGGAGTAGCGCGCAAGTTCAGCAGCACGAATGGCAAGCCTCAAGGAAGTTCGCAACAGGATCGTTTCGGTGAACAGCACCAAAC
>JAEYYE010000044.1 GCA_023430945.1 Bacteroidota bacterium | reverse complement strand
GTATACACCAACGTGAAGTTCGCCGGAAGCACCCGGCCCCGCTTCTGTTTTTCGATCCGCTTCTTCGATGTCAACAGATCCGCCGCTACCGATCGGTCTATCAATATGGTCTGCATTCCGGTCCGCGGTTTCACTGTTCCATTCTCCGCCAGGCGCATCTTCGATCCTGAAATGAAATGGCCGAGCTCGGCCGTCATCTCCGCGACCCGTGGTGTGGATACAAGGAACAAGGATGCACCTGCCGATCTCGCTTCATCGGCCTTCGCCTGCAACCAGCCCATGAATTCGATCATCGTGGCCGTTCCATCATCCACCAACATCACTGCTTCTCCGGCCTCGATGCCGCTCATGTTCCGGCCATCACCAAGGAACCGCACTTTCCCGATCGTTCTGTTCTCCGAAAGGAATTCATTGAAATACAGTATCTCCTTCATGAAGCCCAGCTGCTTCCCCTTCGCTTCAATGGAGATCGAACCGGCACGTTCCTCTACCAATTCGAACGGTTGGAAATATCCTTCTGTGATCCGATCGTTACCGTTGATCGGCGGAATACCGAACGAATTGAATTGATCCTTCAAGTACTGGGCGGCCTTCTTCTGCCCGGGTTTTCCCGTATCTCGTCCTTCAAACCCATCGCTGGCGAGTATGAGAAGATGTTGCTTCAGATCCGCCGGGGTGATGGTAGCCGCATATTTCAGCGCGAGCGTATCGGTCTGCGATCGCACAGATCCGATCAGCAGGAAAAAGATCGATCCAAGGAAAAAATACTTCATAGTTTTTAGCATGATCAACGGCCGGTGCTGTGCAACTCGATCTTCTCCACGCGCTTCTGGTGCCGCCCACCTTCGAATTCCGCATCAAGGAAGGCATCCACGATCTTGATCGCTTCATCGCGGGTGATGAAGCGGGCTGGAAGTGCCAATACGTTCGCATCGTTGTGCTGGCGTGCAAGTGCTCCCACTTCGGGTTTCCAGGCCAGCGCCGATCGTACACCCTGATGTTTGTTGGCACTGATGTTCACCCCATTGCCACTGCCGCATACCACGATGCCAAGTTCTCCGGGCCGATCGGCGACACCTGCGGCCACCGCGTGGGCAAAATCAGGATAATCGACACTATCGGGTGAATCCGTGCCTTTGTCGGCTACCTCGAATCCGCGTGATCGGAGGTGTTCCTTTATGCTGTTCTTCAACTCGAATCCAGCATGATCGCTTCCTATAAGGATCTGTTTGGCCATGGCCGTAAAGGTACTTGTTCATTACCTGTGGATACCGATGAACGATCCACCTGTTCGATCGATGTTGAAGCGGTGTATAACTCGCAGCAAGATCTTGGCGGAGGGATCCTTCTTTTCTGCTTAGCGATCGGCACGATCCGTGCAAGAAAAATTTGTAGAAGCATCTCCACAGGTTACACACATCCACGAAGTGGTCCGCAGACCAACGTTCTTTTCACCAACCCACATGCGGATCGGTGATCAACGATCGTTGAACAGTGGATGAAGAGCCCGCTACCATTGCAGAACTCCCGTTCCTCGTATACCGCTTCGATCGTTCATAAGCGGTGCGCTAATTTTGACAAGTGGGATTTCCAAATACCCCTGTGGAACTCATTCCACACTATCAACCGACCATCTTATATCAACAAACTCTTTAAAGGATAATTTATATGATGAAGAGGATCGTGAACTCGTTGATCTTGATGTTGATCGGTTCGGTGACTTTCGCCCAAGGTGAACCCACAAAATATTTTCATGCGAACGGGCAGGTGAGCAGTGAAGGGCTTCTGGTGAATGGCGTGCCGGAAGGCTTCTGGAAGACCTATTACGAGGACGGTACGCTCCGATCGGAAGGCAACCGTGTTGGATCGAAGCTCGATTCGCTCTGGCGCTTCTATTCGCCCGAAGGTGTTCTTACAAGCGAGATCAACTACAAGGAAGATAAGAAGGAAGGCCTCAGCCGCCGTTACGATGAAGAAGGTCATCTGCTGGCAGAAGAGAGTTTCGTGAATGATCTGCGTGAAGGAGTTGCCCGTTATTTCCACCCGAATGGGCAGGTCCAAAAGGAAGTTCCCTTCAAGGAGGGCATGGAGGATGGCAAGGGCTACGAATACGCCGAAGATGGGAGGTTGATATCACTGCTCACCTACGGCGCCGGCATGCTTCGCCGGCGCGAGGACATCAACAAGATCGATGACCGTGGAATGAAACAAGGTCTCTGGCGGGAGTTCCATCCCAATGGAAAAGTGAAGTGGGAAGGCACGTATATCGATGATGTGAAGCAGGGCATCTTCAAGGAATTCGACGCGAACGGAAGCCTGAAGGACATGGTGAAATACGATCAGGGCGAGGTGCAGCAGGGATCGCGCGAAGCACAGATGCTCGATATCAAACGTACCTATCACCCCACCGGAAAAGTCGCTTCATTGGGCAGTTACAGCAAACAGGGTACTCGTGAAGGCCTCTTCCAACAATTCTCCCCGGAAGGCGAAGTCGTCTCCGCCAAGATCTACAGCAACGATCAGTTATTGAGTGAGGGATCGGTGAACGATGTGGGTGCGCTCGAAGGCAAATGGACCGAGTACTTCGTTACCGGTGAGAAGCGCGCGGAAGGTGAATACAAGGGCGGAAAGAAGGAAGGCGACTGGACCTTCTTCCACAAGAGCGGAAAAGTGGAGCAGAAAGGCAAATACGTGAACGGGCTTCCGCAGGGCAAATGGGAATGGTTCCACGAGAACGGGCAGATCCACCGGGAAGAGAACTACCGCCGTGGAAAGGAGGATGGTTTCTCAGCGGAATATTCTCCGGAAGGGGATGTGATCATCCAGGGGGAATACATCGATGGGCGTAGGGAAGGCAAATGGCTGTACCAGCTCGGCGATCACAAGGAGGAAGGAGCGTACAAGGATGATCTGCGCGATGGTGAATGGATCTACACGTATGACAATGGAAGGCGCAATTTCATTGGATCGTACGTGAACGGCGAACCGCACGGAAAGCACAGATGGTGGTGGCCCAATGGCCAGTTGAAGATGGAAGGCCGTTATGTGATGGGTCTTGAACAAGGTGACTTCATCCAGTACGATGAACTTGGGAACACGGTTCTCACGATCCGATACCGCGATGGGATCGAGATCAAGATACAGGGTGAAAAAGTGCCGCCACCATTGGTAGCGGGAGGTGACAGGCCCTGATCGGCAGCTTCACCTACTTACCTGTTGCGTGTAACTTTGGTACATGGATGGTGTGCGGCGGGAGCGACCCGGTGAGCTGGTGCCAGTGAAGGATATCGAACAGGCGTATTCGGAACTCCAAAAGCGTTACGAGGAGCTTTTCTCCGCCAATCCGGCCGGCATCTTCATCGCTGCGCCGGATGGGAGCCTGATCGATTGCAACCACTCTTTTGCGCACATGCTCGGTTACCGTGATCCGAAGGACGTGCTGGCCCTTCCGTTCGATCGCTTGATCCATCCATCCACGACCCCGCGATCGCTGCACGAAATGCTGCTCGATGTGGAAATTCCAGGTGGGCAGGAATCCATTCTCCAACACCGGTCGGGCCGCGGGGTCGATGTGATCATCCATCTTTCCGGTGGTGGCCGCACCATCCAGGGCATGGTGATCGATGTAACGCGCTCCAGGCAGGCCGATCTGGAGCAGCGATCGCTCACAGGTAGTTATCGAAGCCTTGTGGAACACATCCGCGATGGTCTGATCCTCGTGACCGATGGGATCGTGCGCTATGCGAATCCGGCCGCGTTGAAACTGGCCGGAGCAGATGCGATCGGCCAGCAGGCCACGCAGCTTTTCCTTCCCGATGATCGCAAGAAAGTGGCGCAGATCTTCGATCGGCCCGATCCTGGCGCTGCCGCCGGCCCCGTGTTGGTGCGTATGAAGAACGATCGCGACAGGGAGTTGATGCTCTATGTGGCCACCGCGATACATGAAGGAAGACCGGCCTTACAGCTGACGCTGCAGGACCAGAGCCATCAGCAAAGCCTGATCAAGGAACGCATGCGGGTGCAGATGGTGGAGGAGGTGAACCAGGTGCTCCGCCTGGAGATCGCCGAGCATCGCCGGACGCAGGAACAATTGCGGTATTCAAGGCGCTTCGCGCGAAGCCTTGTGGACAGCTCGCTGGATATGATCATCGCGGCGGATCCCGAGGGAAAAATATCCGAATACAATCCTGCCGCATCGGTGCGCTTCGGCTGGGAACCACAGGAAGTGCTGGGAAAGAAGTCCAGCATGCTGTACGCTGATCCCGATCAATATGCGCGTATACAGGAGGAGTTGAACGCGAACGGGGTTTTCGCCGGCGAGATCCGGAACGTCACCAAATACGGTGAAGTGTTCACCTCGTTCCTGGCCGCTTCCCGCTTGTACGATGAGGATGGGCAGCTGATCGGTGCGATGGGGGTATCACGCGATGTAACCCAGATGTTGCGCGATCAGGAAGCGTTGCGCATCAGTGAGGAACGCTACCGCGATCTGTTCGAGAACGCCACCGATCTTATCCAGAGCATCGGTGCCGATGGAAGGTTCGAGTATGTGAACAAGGCCTGGCGCGATGCCCTTGGCTATTCCGAAAGCGAACTCGACCAGTATACGATCGGAGACATCATCCATCCCGATCACCGTGCGGGCTTCATGGAATATTTCAATGCGGTGATGGATGGCGCCCAGGCGGTGAACATCAACACCGTCTTCATTGGAAAGAACGGGCATTCCGTGATCGTGGAAGGTACCACCAGCACCAGGAGCGAAGCTGGCCGTACTGTCGCCATGCGCACCATTTTCCGCGATGTCACCAACATGTACCTCGCACGCGAGAAAGTGCAGGCCCATGAAGCGAAGTTGCGCGCATTGTTCGAGAGCAGCGAGCACATGTTCTGGACGGTCGATCCGGAGTTCAAGATCACTTCGCACAACCGTGGATATGCTGAGATGATCGAGCGCCTGCACGGGATCGCGCCGGAGATCAACCTCGACCCGGCAAAACCACGAAGGAGGTTCGCCAGTGCGGAATACCATGCATTCTGGGAACAGAAATACCAGGAAGCCTTCAGCGGTAAGATGCTTCGTTTCGAGACCGAACTTATCGATCGGAAAGGAGATCGGGTCTGCAACGAGATCTTCCTGAGCCCGGTATTCGGATCGAACGGGAAGGTGACGGAAGTATTCGGGATCGGCCACGAGATCACCGACCAGAAGAAGGCGGAAGAACTGGTGCGTGAGCAGGCCGCGAGGTTGAAGGCCATCTTTGAGAATTCGGCCAATATGATGATCTGGACGCTGGATCGCGATTTCCGGATCACATCATGCAACGATCATTTCCGCGATACGATCCAGCGTGAACATGGCATTAAACTGAAAGTGGGCGACGATTTCGTGAAGATGATGATCGATCGCGTGGCTGGCGGGAACTATCAGCCATTGCTCGCGCGTTACAAAGCCACATTGAAAGGGCAGGCCCAGCAATTCGAGGTGGAGCTCACGGATCAATGGGGCGGATCCATCTGGGTGGAGAACTTCCTCAACCCGATCGAACGGGATGGAAAAGTGAGCGAGATATCATGCCTGGCCTATGGCATCACCGATCGCAAGGCCGCGCAGATGGAACTGCTCCGATCGCTCAATGAAAAGGAGATACTGCTCAAGGAAGTCCATCACCGTGTGAAGAACAACCTGCAGGTGATCAGCAGTATTCTAAGCCTGCAGACCGCTCACGTAGGCGATGACAAACGGATCCTCGACCTGTTAAGGGACAGCCGCGACCGGATCCGCAGCATGAGCTTCATCCACGAAAGCCTTTACCAGACGAAGGATTTCAGTTCCATCGATCTGGCCAATTACATCGAAGGGTTGAGCCGTAATTTGATGATGAGCTACAGCCTTACCGGCAAGATCGCCCTGGAGACCGATCTGAAGAAAGTGCACCTCGTGCTTGATCAAGCGATCCCTTGCGGATTGATCCTGAACGAATTGATCAGCAATTCGCTGAAACATGCGTTCCCCGAAGGCCGCGAAGGCGTAGTGAGGATCAGTTTGAAGACCGTGCGCGATCAGGTGCAGATCCAGGTGAGCGACAATGGTGTGGGAGTTGTTAAGGAATTCAATGTGGAGCGCCACGGCAACCTTGGATTGGAACTGGTACATACCTTGGTCGATCAATTGGATGGCCGCATTGAGATGACGAGTGGACCGGGCGTATCGTATTTACTTACTTTTGAACGTACCAAATAGATCATGCCGCAGACGAATGTTCTCGTAGTCGAGGATGAAAGCATCGTGAGCAAGGACATACAGCACAGCTTGAAGAAGCTTGGCTACAATGTCGTAGGTGCCGCCAGCACCGGTGAAAACGCCGTGAAGCTGGCGATCGAACACATGCCCGACATCATCCTCATGGACATCATGCTGAAGGGCGAGATGAATGGGATCGAAGCCGCTGATGCGATCCGCAAGGAGACCAACATACCGGTGATCTTCCTTACCGCCTACGCCGATGAGAGCACGCTCGCCAAGGCGAAGGTGACCCAGCCGTACGGTTACATCATCAAGCCTTTCAAGGAGATCGATATCCATACATCGATCGAAATGGCGCTGTACAAGCACAAGAAGGAAGCCGAAGTCCTGAAGGAACGCGACCTGCTGTATTCACTCGTGGAAAGCAAGGACAGTGGGCGCGACATGATGTTCGTGAAGAGCAACAGCCGCCTGGTGAAGCTCAACACATCGGACATCTACTACATCGAGGCGCTGAAGGATTACGTGGTGATCAATACGCTGAACACGCGTTACACGATCCACAGTACCATGAAGGATATCGAAGCGAAATTGCCGGAAGCGGAATTCATCCGTGTACACCGCAGCTTCATCGTCAGGCTGGATAAGATCGTGGCGATCGAGCAACCGAACCTGATCCTGGAGAACGACAAGAAAGTGATCCCGATCGGAGGCAGCTATAAAGATGATCTCGCGCGCAGGTTGAACCTGGTGTGATCGGAAGGATCAAGAAATGAAAAGGGCCGCAGATCGCGGCCCTTTTCATTTCGCTCTTTCAACGGCATCATTTGCCGAACATCTTTCCAAGGCCGCCCAGCTTTCCGGCGATGTCGCCGGCCATGCCCTGTCCATCCTTTCCGCCCATGAAGGAACCCAGCAGATCGCCGCCCTTGCTCTGCAAAAGGCCCATCAACGCAGGTATCACCATTCCCTTCACTTTATCCGCAGTGGCGTGATCGATAC
>JAEYYE010000108.1 GCA_023430945.1 Bacteroidota bacterium | reverse complement strand
CACGAAACCCCGCCTTTTGGGTAGGTGCTGTTATAGGCAGTTTTTCTCATGTTGCAAATGGATTTCATGCTGAATATCAATTGTCAACGAACCTACCTGCTTTATGAAGTACATAATGTCCTGGTGTTTGTTGGCAGTCAAAGAAAATATTGACTTTACCTTCTGTCAATAACAGCTTGGTTTCTTTGTCCCACTCATAAGGTTTCTCTTCAAATTTAATATTGTTAGTTCTCAAGAATTCAATTGCTTTTTTTATGTCTGTGTTTTTGGTCCATCTGTGATAGTTGCACTTTAGTAAACCATTGTCTGCTGGAGAAGGTATAGGCTGGAACATAATTCCGGAAAGTCTTGCGTCTTTACTTTTGTTTTCAAAATAGAACTCAAGTCGTCCATATTTATATATTGAAGGGTACTTGTCTTTGTTAGATGAGAAATGTTGCCAGTCCGTGTCGCCAAGAATTTTGGTCAACTCGTCACGGGTTAGTCCGTAACTAATGTTTTCCAAAAGTCCGGTTTTTAAAAAGTCCTTGAGTTGTTCTTCTATTGTCATTCTAAAATTGCCTATAACTGTGGGTTGTACCAGATCTAGGGTTAAACTTCACTATTTGGCACGTAAAGCCCAACTTTTCATCCCATATCGGTCTTCACCAACGAATATAGCAGATCTCGTTCAGCGATCCTGCCGGTCCCAATGCCGTTCGATCACACTGATCAATTCATCGTGGATCAGGGAATTGCTGGCCACCACTTCCTCTCCAAAAAGTGGATCCACGCCGGGTGCGAAACCGCTCACTTTTCCGCCAGCTTCACGGACCAGGAGCACGCCAGCGGCCACATCCCAGCTGTTCAATCCGTATTCATAGAAAGCCTCGAAACGGCCGCACGCAACGTAGGCCAGATCGGCGGCCGCGCTTCCAAGTCGGCGAATGCCGCGCGTGCGGTGCATCAGTTCGCGGAGCAGTTCCATGTACTCCGCTTCCTTCCCGAAATCGTCGTAAGGGAATCCTGTCGCGAGAAGGCTTTCCTGCAGGTTGGACCGGGTGCTCACCTTGATCGGCGCGCCATTGAGCTTTGTTCCTCCGCCTTTCCACGCGGTGAAACGTTCATCGCGCGTTACTTCATGCACCACACCAAGCAGCGGATCGGTCCCATCCAGCAGCGCGATGCTTATGCAGTAGCAGGGGAGGCCATGCACGAAATTGGTGGTTCCGTCCAGCGGATCGATCACCCAGTTGAGGCCGGTCCCTTCCTCACCCGATCCCTCCTCGGCGATGAAACCGGCATTGGGCACCAGTGCTTCCAACGCTTCCACGATGCGATCCTCGGCGGTGTGATCCACGTGCGTCACCAGGTTGTTCACGCTCTTGATGCTCACACCGGCCTCGGTGAATTTCTCCGCTTCATCCCGAATGAACGCGGCCACTTCAATGCTGATCTTCTCCACCTGATCAGTTAGTCGCGAGAGGTCCATTCGGTGTAGGTTTTTTGTTGCGGATCCAGAAAATGCCTGCGATGCCCGCCAGCACAAGCAATACGGCGATGATCTCGGCCTGGGTGATATCACCCCAAACGCGCACGTTCACACGGATCTTTTCAATGAAGAAGCGTTCGACCCCGTTCAGGATCAAAAAGGTGAAGAAGATCATTCCAGCGGGCCGCGCTTTTTTCCGGTACGCCCAAAGCAGACCGAAGAGCAGTACACACGCGATCATTTCGTATAGCGGCGTGGGGAAGACCGGCTCGGGCAGCACCGTGCAATAGCCGGGAAAGCAGGTACCCTCAGTGATCGGAACACCCACGCCGTTCACGTTGTTGGGGTATGTGTACGACCAGAGCCAGTCGGGCATCCACGAGGGCACCGGAGCGTTGTTCACGATCCCCCAGTCGCCATCACCCGCTGTGTGGCAGCCCATGCGCCCGATGCCATAAGCGAGCATTACCCCGGGAGCTGCGGAATCGGCACCTTCCAAGGCCGGAATGCCATTGCGCACGAAATAGCGTATCACCATCGCACCAGCGAGGATCAATCCGCCGTACATGGTAAGTCCACTGAAGAACGTGCCAGCGCCCGGATCGTCAAGGAAACGCACGAATTCATCGGGATTCTCCAGCCAATGGAAAAGCTTTGCGCCGATGATTCCCCAGATCGCGGCGGTAAGCGTGATGTTGCCGGCGTGTTCGTGCGGCATCATCTGCATCTCGGTGCGCTTCGGTTCCTTCAATTGCGCCTTTTTCTTTTCGCGCCATTTCAGCCAGATGAAAAGTGCAGCGACTGCGATGCCTGCGGGGACGATCCCTTTGCCGCTGAGGAGAAATTCCTGCGGGTTTGCGGTGGAAGCTTCGAAATGAAGGAGCAGATGCACTCCTTTCCAGCCGAGGAGGAAACCGATGATCCCGCTCACGATCAATTCGATCGGCGTGGCCGGTGCACCTTCGATCACAGTGCGCTTCACAGGCCGCAACAGGCCTTCCTTCTCTTTCCGCTTCAATTCGAGCCCGAGCGTGTAGCTCGCGAAAACGAATGCAAGCGCCACGAAGAACCCGAAACTGTTGAGGAATTTCAGGAACGGAAGATCGATGCCGAACAGATCGAGAAAGGCGTGATAGAGCGTGGGATACATTTAAACTGCCGGTTGGAAGTTGGAGGATGTGCTGCGGAATGATGAATGAACCTCCTCGAATGATCCTTCCATTTGGCCGTCGCCGTTGATCTTGTTCAAGGTTACGCGCACGATCGAATTCACCAACACCGGATCGTAGGGCATGGTAACGCGGATGTAGTTGTCGGTGTAGCCTTCCATCATCTCACTCACCTCTGCAAAGTCTCCTGAAAGTGATCCTGCATTTGCACAGTTCACCGCAAGGTCAGCTGCACGAGAGCCGGCGGAGGTTTCAGGCCCTTCACCCTTTTCGAAAAGCACTTCTCGGACCGAACCGATATTCCTTTCGTAGAATGCGCGCTGCATCTTACTGCCCAGGATCCGCAACTGTTTCGTGCGATCGCGGCGGACTTCCATCGGTACGGCTTCCTCCGCAGCATTGCGGAGCATGCGAACAGCGGTGGTGTTCGCTCGTTCGCTGTATGTGAATACGTGCAGATAGTCGATCGGCAGCGATCGGAGAAATTCGTGTGTCTTCAGGAATTCCTGATCGGTCTCGCCAGGTGTTCCGGTGATCACATCGGCGCCGATGCATGCATGGGGCATCAGTTCCTTGATCTTTTCGATCCGCTGGCGGTACAGCGAAGTGTCGTACCGGCGCCGCATCCGCTGAAGGATCGCATCGCTTCCGCTTTGCAGCGGAATATGGAAATGCGGCGCGAACTGCTTACTGCCGGCCACGAATTCGATCACTTCATCTGAACAAAGGTTCGGCTCGATGCTGCTGATACGGAACCGATCGATGTTTTCGATCCGATCGAGCTGTTCGATCAGCTGAAAGAAAGTCTCATTGTTCGCCCGCCCGAAATCACCAGTGTTGACGCCGGTAAGTACGATTTCCTTCACACCCTGATCGGCGATCCGCTTCACTTGATCGACCGTTTCCGCGATCGTGCCGCTGCGGCTTCTTCCGCGGGCCAATGGGATCGTGCAGAACGAACAAAAGTAATCGCAACCATCCTGCACTTTCAGGAATGTGCGTGTGCGATCGCCAGCTGAATAGGAGGGAGTGAAGCGTTTTGCTTCCTTGATCGGAGAAACCCTCACCCCAGCTGTCATTCCGGCCTCCGAGCCGGGATCGCGGTTCCGGGTCAAGCCCGGAATGACATCACGTTCCAAATGCGCCGCCAGATCGAACTTCTCGTTCGCGCCGAGGACCAGGTCCACGCCGGGGATGGCGGCGATCTCCTGCGGTTTCAGCTGTGCATAACAACCGATCACCACGATGAACCCTTCGGGGTTGATCGCCTGGAAGCGTCGCACGTGGCGGCGGCATTCCTTGTCAGCGTTCTCTGTTACACTGCAGGTATTCAGCACGAAGACATCCGGCCGTTCCTCCACGCGCACCCGCGCATAACCGGCCTCTTCCAGCGATCTGGCGAGCGTGCTGCTCTCGCTGAAGTTGAGCTTGCAGCCCAAGGTGTGGAAGGCGACAGTGCGGGTATGGCGCATCGGGGCGGCAAAGGTAGCCTATCGAGTTTGAGCTTTCCGGAGCCTGAAAAGCAACCTGTGGGACGGGATGCGTCTTAAGGGTGTCCCTTCCATTTCCATGGATCAGATGAATAATGATCTGTCCATTTACGTGAGCAAGGTTCGAGGATCTACCTGACTTTGAAGTTCATGCGAAAGACCATTACACTCCTTTCCATTGCCCTTTTTGCGATCGATGTACCCGCGATCTCGATCTATCTCATGTGGCAAGCCGATCCGGCGTGCTCGCAACCCACCGGAGCTTTGGATATTGAGGTGAATGGCGGGACACCACCATATGCTTACGTCTGGAACAACGGGGCCACAACCCAGGACCTTTCCGGACTTGCACCCGGTTATTATGAAGTGACCGTGACGGATGCGTTGGGTGCTCAGGCAACAATGGGATGGACCCTCACCTCAACTTCATTATCGTCCCCCGAGAGCGCACAAGATGGACATTCCAGCTGTGTTGGATCCATGTCAGGCCAGGTACAGGTGATCGAGTGGGGCATCAATGGAACCCCTCCATACACATACTCACCACCACCGGATGGTTATGATCCGCAGGGTGATCCCTATTTCGTTTTCATAGGGACTCCACCGGGCAGCACCGTGCAGATCGAAGTGACAGATGCAATGGGATGCACTGGCACGCTCACGCAGTATATCCTGGCCCCACAGATCAGTGGCGGGACGGATATGCAATTGACCAGTGTCCAGGGATCCTGCAGTACAGGCAACGGTGGAATGGCCACGATCACCAACATCTACGATGGTAACTTCTTTGGTCCGCCGGATGGGTACGTGTTCAATGATCAAGGTGCTACGATCGATTTCATATACGGTGTTGGCAACACGGTGACCCTGACTGGTCTTGCACCGGGCAGTTATCAGTTCTATCGCGATTGGGATCCATCCAACAATATCATGGCCTATGACTGTTCAATGAACCCTTACGATCGGATCGACTTCACCGTTCCGGATCTCGGTCCTGATTGTGGATCGGTAAGTGGAATGGTCTTCATTGATAATGATCAGGATTGTACTCAGGATGCAGCTGAAGTAGGAGTGCCTTTCCAGGTGTTGGAGATCATGCCAGGGCCACAGTATATCATCACCGATGCGGATGGATCCTTCGCTTACGATATCGTGGATGGCAGCTATACGATTGCCCAGACCGACCCTACGCTGATCCAGATGTGTCCGGCGAATGCTCCGATACCTTTCATCATGGCATCGGCTCCTGTTGTCATCACCATGGCGGATAGCAGCACTGTTCCGCTCGATCTCGATGTTCAATTGCAGAGCGGGCCCATGCGTCCGGGTTTTGCGGGTGCATACCATGCCCGTGTACGGAATCTTTCAGCACAGTTGAGTGGGTTGGCCACCATCACATTCGATCTGGATGCGGACTTGGTTTTCACCAGTGCTGTTCCAGCACCAACAACGGTGAATGGAAATACCATCACCTGGGATGTGGGCGCATTCGCCGCACTGCAGATGGTGGATCTGTCCATCCATGTCCAAGTTCCGGCCGCGACATCATTGGGAACTCCGCTTGCCTCCACATTATCGGTGCAGAATACACTGACCGAATCCGATCTTGCGAACAACACCAGCACCTTGAATGCCGTCGTCGTGGGCAGCTACGATCCGAACGATAAGCGTGGCACAACGATCAGTAATGTGGAAGGAAGTTTCATCATCGATCAGGACGAGTGGATCGATTATACGATCCGTTTCCAGAACACCGGAACGGATACCGCTTTCACCGTGGTGATCACAGATACGCTTTCGGCTGTGCTGGATATGGCAAGCTTCGAGCAAGGTGTGGCATCACATCCGTTCAGCATAAGCTTCAAATCCGATCGCGTGGTTGAATGGCGGTTCGAGAACATTCTGCTGCCTGACAGTAATGTGAATGAAGCCGCCAGCCATGGCTTCGTAAGCTTCCGCATCAAGCCGCATCTGCCGATCCTGCCTGGCACAACGATCGAGAACATCGCCAACATCTACTTCGACTTCAATCCTCCGGTGATCACCGAGCCGAGCGTTCTGGTGGCGACGATGAATACCTCGGTCGGATGGGATCCAGTGGCATCGGACCTGATCATTTTCCCGCAACCGGTCTCCGGATCATTCGAGATCGCTGGCCTCCATCCCATGATCGCACTTCACGAGATACGGATCTATTCGATCGATGGCCGCAACGTGTTCGCTCAACGTACGGACGCCGATCAAAGGAACTTCGATGCAGGCACATTGAAGAACGGCCGTTATATCGCTGAATTCATTTCAGCCGAAGGCCCGATCGCCAGAAAACCATTGATGATCGTTCGGTAAGTTTCCGGTCCAAGGGGTCAATGGTAAGGCCCGCCACGGCTTTGGCCCACATTGGCCCAGGCAGTTCACGCTACGCGCACGGCTCTTTTCGGAGAAAAATTTCACGCATCAAGGCAACCATGCGGCCGGTGCGCGTCTTTCCATTGCTCAAAGCTCCACTTATCATGGAACATACACGTGAAGAAGGCCGCGCGCAGTTGATCAAGATCAGTATGATCCTTTCGTCAGTTCTCTCCATCCTGGCGTTCACCCTCGCGCGCGTACCCTGGTGATCCATTCCGCGGCAGCGGCCTAACTTTCGGCATGCTTCGCAGGTTCTCGCAGATCTTCCTCCTCCTTTTCGTCCCCTTTCCGGCGCTGGCCCAATCCACGCCGCGCTCGCTGCTTTGGAAGGTCAGCAGCGGTTTGGAGGATAAGCCCAGCTTTCTTTTCGGAACGATGCACAGCCGCGATAGCCGGGCATACCAATTCGGCGACACTGTTTTCGCTGCCCTGCAGAGCGTTTCGGTGGTCGCCGGCGAATTGGATCTGAACAACGCCGCGGGCGATGCTTTGAGCATGATGCATCTGGTGATGCTGCCGGAAGGCCAGAAGCTCGAGGACCTCTACAAGAAGAAGGAGTGGGCGTTGATCGAAACTGAATTGAAGGAGAAGATCGGTCCCATGGCGGTGATGACCTACCGGATGAAGCCTTTCTTCGTACTGGCGATGCTCACCGAAGCGGGCATGCAGGCCGATGAGGAAAAGGTGCTGGACGATTTCCTGCTTTCCACGGCAAAGGAAAATGGCCAACGCGTGATCGGCCTGGAAACGATGAAGGAACAGATGGCCGCCATGGATGCCATGAGCGTGAAGGAACAGGCCGACCTATTGCTCGATCACGTGAAGAACGACGGCTATGAAAAGGATTTGGGCGAAATGATGGACGCCTACGCTGCGCAGGACCTGGATGCGATCATGCGGATAAGTGAGAGCAGCGGTACCATGACGGGTACGATGGAGAAAGCCCTGATCACGGACCGGAATGAGCGCATGGTGCACCGGCTGGACAGCATGATGCAGGCCAGTGAGGATGTGTTCTTCGCCGTGGGCGCCGCTCACCTGCCCGGTGAAAAGGGTTTGATCGAATTGCTGCGCGCCAAAGGATACCTGGTGGAACCGGTGATCTACGCTGTGAAGCCGCAGCCGATCGAGGAACAGATCGAACCGGCGATCGAGGAAAAGGAATAAGCTCCGATCGAAGGTTCAACATCCGATCGATCGAACTTCGCGCGATCGATGACGCGATTTTCTTTTCTTCCGCTGCGCAGTTTCCTGCGCTTGCTTCTGCCGTTGGTGCTGATCCATAGTTGCGGCCATGCCGATCGGATCGACGCTCGGAAGGTGTTCCGTTACAACCAGGCCGAAGGGATCACGAGCCTCGATCCGGCCTTTGCGCGCAACATCGAGAACATTTGGGCGTGCGATCAGATCTTCGATGGATTGGTGGAGATGGGACCCGATCTGCTGGTGCAGCCCGCGATCGCGAAGAGTTGGGAGATCCTGGACAGTGGCTTGGTGTATGTCTTCCATCTTCGGAATGATGTGCGTTTCCATGATCATTCCGCGTTCGCCGAAGGAAAGGGAAGAAGGATCGTTGCTGCGGATGCAAAGGCCAGCTTCGATCGGATCCGCGATCCGCGCACCGCATCTCCTGGTCGTTGGATCTTCGATCATGTGCAGGAAGGCGAGCAAGGATTTTCGGTGATCGATGACAGCACGTTCATGATCCGGTTGCGCCGTCCGTTCCCACCATTCCTGGGGATCTTGAGCATGGTCTATGCGAGCATCGTTCCGCAGGAAGTGATCGCTGCGGAAGGCGCGGGTTTTCGCAACCATCCGATCGGTGCCGGACCGTTCAAGTTCTTCCATTGGGAGGAAGGCGTGAAGCTCGCGCTGCAGCGGAACGAGAACTACTACCAAAAGGATGAAACCGGTGAACAGTTGCCGTACCTCGAAGCGGTCACCATTGGTTTTGTGAAGGACCGGAACGCCGAATTCCTTGCGCTGGTGAAAGGTGAATTGGATATGATGAGCGGGGCCGATGGCGCTTTCCTCAACGAACTGCTCGATCCACTTGGCAACATAGGGGAGAAATATTCCGATCGGATCAAGATCGAACGATCGCCCGCGCTGGCAACGGATTACCTCGGATTCCTGCTCGACACTTCGATCGCAGCGGTGCGCAACAGTCCGTGGACCGATGTGCGTTTGCGCCAGGCGCTGAACTACGCGCTCGATCGCGATCGGATCATCGCCCAGGTGATGCATGGGATCGGATCTCCAGCTCGAAGCATTCTCCCACCCAATCTTCCAGGTTCATCCGGCCGCGGCTATTCGTACGATCCCGATCGGGCGAAGAAGCTGCTTGCGGAAGCTGGTTTTCCCGGTGGCAAAGGACTTCCGCCGCTTACGCTCACTGCCACCGCGAGCTATCTGGATCTCTGCGAAATGATCCAGCACGATCTGGCCGCGTTCGGGATAAAGCTGATCGTGGATGTGGTCCCTTTGAGCACGCACAAGGAAGGCGTCGCGAATGGCGATTTCATTTTCTTCCGGAAGAACTGGATGGCCGATCACCCCGATGCGGAGAATTTCCTGCTTTTATTCACCACCGCGAACGCCGCGCCAGCCGGCCCGAATTACACCCGCTTCAGCAACGCGGAGTATGATGCGATCTACGAAGCGTCATTGATCACTCCCGATCAGGCTCGCAGGTTGGAATCGTATCAACAGATGGACAGCATCATCATCGATCATGCGCCTGCTGTTTTCCTGCATCATCCGGAAGTGGTGCGTTTTGCGCGGAAGGAGATCAGCGGTCTTGTGGCCGATCCGATGAATGGGCTGGATCTAAGAAGAGTGCGGAAGGAGTGAAGGAGTAAGTCGATCCATCGATCGGCCCTTGATCACAATTCCGATCGGACAGAAGATCGTGGTGTTGTAGGATCGATCGCAGGTACCGCGCAAGGGATAGCAACGGAAAGCCCGGAAGCCGTGCTTTTGACGGCTGAGGACTTGAAGTGAATAACCCGGTGACAGCCTGCTTTTGAGGCTGGCATGCGCCCTAAAAAAAGGTCGGTTAGAGAGATCGGTCCGTTTCCAGGACAGTGGCTGTGGTGGTATACTGCTCGATTGGCACTATCCGCATTGGATCTTTTCTACGCCGCGTAACGAAGGTCGTATGCACGCGTTTCGAATAATGGAAGAACGGCACCCAGACCATGGCGGCGAACATGGCGCGGGCAACATCGCTCGAGTTGTACTCCGTGCCGGAAACGGTGTTGATGTAGAGCCAGTCGTACATGAACATATCGATCGCGAGTGAAGCGAAGGTGATCAGGTACATCGCCTTCATGAGCGTTGGAACATTGCTGCGGCGCTGAAAGAAGAGGACGGCCGTTACCACCACGAAACACAGCATGCCGATGTTCTGGATGATGGTGAAGTTGTTGAACAGATGGAAAACGAATGCGTTGCGTACGCCGTCCAGCGGTACGTACAGCGGCGCTTCCAATATCCAACCGCCGTCGCTGAACATATCGTACAACAACCGGAACGGCGAAATGACCAGGCCGATCAACGGAAGTATCATCCAGCCACCGATGTTGGTCTGTACGTGCGACAGGGAATACGGATGTGGTTCCGGATCCCACTTATGGATCGCGACCGCACCCATGATCCCCGCTGCAAGTATGAACAAGAGGATGCCATATGCTTTGAGATGATCGCCCATGGCGAGCGTTGCGCCATATTGATAGGTGAGTGTTACACCAAGGCTTTCCAGGATCTGTTGCTGTTGCGCATGATAAGCGGGCATCTCCTCGGGGAGCAGGAGCTTCTGATCGCTGCGGTAATGGTAATTCATTTCGATCAGCGGTCCCGTATTGGTGACCCTGCTTTCGAAAAGCACGCCGTTGCCGGCGAACGAATGCGGTTCGATCTCCAGCGGCCAATCCTCCGGCATGTGCACGATGATCTTCTGGGTGACATCGATCGGAAGTTGAAGCGCATACGGTGAATACCTCACGCGCTGATCGGGCGCATCCACATATCCTTTCAGGAAATTGGTCTGTATGCTGGTTTCGATCTGGTCCGTAGCGACGCTATCCCAGATCGATGGGAGATGATAATGTTCCTTCAACACTAGGATATTGGCTGCGCGATCATCGATCACCTGAACAGGGGTGAGGATCTCACCTTCGCCATGTTCCATGCGGTAGAAATCCAGGTATTGTTCGCTCACCTGCCGTATGCTTTGCCCCGCAAGCCAGGAGCGCATCTTATCCGCTTCGCGCCGTGTGTATCTGGTCTCCACTTCCAGTTCTGCGCCACCGTTCAATGAATCAAGCGTGTATTCCTCCGTGATCGATACGGTGCTCATCTCATCCACCTGCATCTTCTCAAAACCCTTGCGCGCTGCGGGATCTACGATGAGCGCGTGGCCCATGTCATGTATGGATCGGTCCCGGAGACCGCCGCCCACATGGGCCATGGTGGGATCGACCCAGTATCGCTCACCCTCATGCTCGATCGCAACGATGCAATGGTCGAAGAGCCCTGGTTGCGGTAGGCGTTGGTCCAATTGGGCACCTGCGGAAGTATTCACGAGCGCGGGCACCGCTTCCACTCCCAACCCGTTCAGTATTGTGACAAGAAGAAGTGACTGATCCTTGCAATCGCCGAAACGTTGTTCAAAGACCTGTGCCGGTGGCTTTGGCCGATAGGCGCTGATCCCGTTCTCCAGACCGAGGTAGCGCACCTGGCGTTGCACAAGGCTCACGGCACTGTCGATCCGGGCGATCGGATCGGATATCATCCCGAGTTCTGCGATCTCCTGGTCCAAGAGTGGTCCCGGCCGCATATCCACCTTGAATCGATCCAGGGCCCAAGCGCGCAATGCCTCAACGCTTGTGAATTCAGAGACCTGTAAATATGGATAAGGTGAATACCAGCCCGGCGTGCCGGCCTCACCGATCACGCATGGCAGATGGTGTTCCCTGTAGATATGCTCATTGCCCCATTGGGTGGTCCTTTGGATCGATGCATCATTGAAGAGATGGCCCTTCCATCTCAGCTTCCGGCCTTCGGGCACGATGAAGCGCACATGCTGTTGTGCTACGGGGACCGAATATCCCATCTGCACGATCGCGTAGAACCGCTCATCGTTCGAAGCATCGAACCCTGTTCGTGTATAGGCCTGATCGATGAGATCCCCTGGCCGTACGTCGTGCAATTCAAGAACGATCGTGCGGGTGCCATCGTAGAGAAAAGCATCCATATCACGCTCGCGTTGCAGTACTTCGATCCGTGACGGATCGAGCCGATCGATAACGACGCCATTGCGGATCACCTTCACCCAATGAAGCGCAAGCTGCTGGTAACTTGGATCGATATCGACCTCCATGCGTGATCCGTTCTGCACGGCTTCCGCGGTATTGAGCCGTGTGACCATGCGCGAGAACATATGTTGCCCACCCAGATGATACTGCCGATCCACCAGCAGATGATCGATACCTCCGCTGGAGCATGACGTATCCTTCAGGGCAAGACCTTCGATCGGAAGAAGATCCACCCATTTTCCGGGCCGCTCGATCCGGTGGAATTGCCCAAATAGGCCGATCGAAAAAAGAAGTGTCAAAAGGCCGATGGGTCGCATGTGTCCGGTATCTGAATGCAAAGTAGAAAAATATCGATCCGCCCGGTGTGCATGGGCCAATGATCGTGAGGAATGGCAATGACCGAAGTTGCGCAAGGGATAGCAACGGAAAGCCCGGAAGCCGTGCTTTTGACGGCTGAGGACTTGAAGTGAATAGCCCGGTGCCGCTGGCTTTGCAGCGGCATGCGCCCCCATGATGATCGAAGTTGAAGGCAGTTGTGCGGGTCGCAGATCCGATGCAATGCCACGCCCGCATCACTCTTCCCCCCAGAACCGGCCGTGGAAATTCAGGAGGTACAATTTCCTGCTTGCGCGGGTGATCGCGGTGTACAGCCAGCGTACATACTCCCGATCGATCATCTCTTCCGTAACGTAACCTTGATCGACGAAGACGGTGTTCCATTGCCCGCCCTGCGCCTTGTGCGCTGTTACGGCATAGGCATATTTGATCTGCAACGCGTTGGCGAACGGATCCTCCTTCAGCTTCTTGTAGAGTTCCCTTTTATTGCGTGCGTCCAGCGTTTGGATGATGTTGTTGTTGAGCTGCCGCTGTGCTTCCGCCGGAAGAGCGGGTGAATTGCTCGCAAGTACATCGAGCATCACTTTCACTTCCAATTCCCGCTCATCGAAACCATTCCACCAGGTGGCCGTGATGTCGCAGAACCGCAGACCGAATTTTTCCTGGAGCTTGCCCACGCGCTGAACCTCGATCGTTTCACCGTTCGCGATCAGTTCCGGCTTGCCGTTCTCACCGGCCCAGAAATAATTGTTCTTCACTACCATGAGCCGATCGCCGGCGGCGAGTTCCTCTTCGTATCCATAGATCCGCGTGCGCACCTGCTGGCTGTATTCATAGGCCCGTTTGTTGCTCCGGCAGATCAGGCAAACTTCATCGGCACCTTCACGGGCATAGGCACTTTCCAAGGCATCCTGCAGATCGTTCCCATCGATCCGCTCCACATCCTTGGCCGGGATGAACAACGGTCGTGGTGTTTCATCCTTCAATATGGATCGCAGGTTGGTCGCGTTCACCAGTATACCGGAAGCTTCCTCCTGACGCACCACTTCGGTAAGTTGCACCACGCCGGCGGTGAGCCCCATGTTGCGCAGGTCCTTTGTTTCAAGCGCGGGGCTGTGATCGCTGCCCACCGGTGGCAACTGGGCCGGATCACCGATCAGGAGAAGTTTGCAACCGTGCGCTGAAAAGACGTGTTCGAACAGATCGGTGAGCAGATCGCGCATCCCGAACGCGCCATCGCCCCCGCTCGTGCCGATCATGGAAGCTTCATCAACGATGAAAAGTGCGCCGGCATCCTTGTGCGTACCTACCGATGCACCAAGGCCTTCCTCATCATCTCCACTTATCCTGTAGATCCGCCGGTGGATCGTGCTGGCGTGGTGCCGTGCGTATGCGCTGAGGACCTTCGCAGCCCGGCCGGTCGGCGCCATCAGCACCACAGGTTTTTTATCCGCGGAAAGCACTTTCACGAGCGAACCCACCAGCGAGGTCTTTCCCGTGCCGGCATATCCTTTCAAGATCAACGTGGCCCGTTCCCGGTCGGTGGCGATCAGGCGTTCCAAGGCATCTGCGGCGCGTTGCTGGCCTTCAGTCGGCGGGTGCCCGAGGGCTGTAAGGAGTCTGGTGGCAAGGCCTTGCACGGGATCGCTGAGGGAACGGGAAGCGGTGGCTTGGAGGCGGGGAATGCCCTTTGAGCGGGTGAAATTACTCTTACTTTTGGGCGCTTCCGGAACGGTTCGGGACCACTTCAGATGAAGATCTCCAGCTACATTTTTCCAATCGTACTCATTGTACTCGGCGGTGGCTTGCTCCTTATCGGCATGGCACAGGGGCAGAACACGTGGGTGATGCTCGGATCGGCCTTGGCGCTGATCACAGGCATCGTTTCCCTGCTGCTCGTGATGGGTGTGATCAGCCGGTCGGCGGGCCTGGCGATCGGTATCGTTTTCGCCATCGGCGCGATCTTTCTTGCATGGCGCAATTATCGATCCATTGCCGAGGTGATCGAATTCACCCAACGGAAACAGCTCAACGATCGGATGGTGATACAGGGTCTGAAGGACATTCGTGAAGCGCAGCTGGGTTTCCGCCAGGCGAACGGGATGTTCACCGGGGACATGGCCAAATTGCGGGAATTCGTTCAAAGTGGTACGATCCCCATGGTACGCGCGATCGGCCAGGTGCCGGATACGCTTACCGAAGCTCAGGCGTTGGAGATGGGCATCATCGTTCGTGATACCATTCCCGCGCCTGCGATCGATTCGCTCTTCATGAAACCCAAGGCCAGGGAGGGCCGCGCGTTCGCGTTCGATCCGCAGAAGTTCGGCACGCAACCCATGAGCGGCAAACCCTACATCCTGCGCGCAGGCGTGATCCAGAGCAGTGGCCGCAATGTGCCTGTTTTCATCGCCAAGGATCCCACCCCGATGGTCACCGGCGATACGCTGATGGTGGGCAATCTGGAAAAGGCGACCACCGCGGGGAACTGGACGGGCGAATAGCCGATGGAACGGGGAAGCTACAGGGCATCCCGGTACGACCCCATGCTCGGCCGATCGTATCATTTAAGCCTTCTTTCAGGCCAGGGCCTCTCGGCCTGGGCGGTACACGAGGTGATCGGGGGCCGGCCGGTAGCGCTCGGTTGGGCAGGAGGCAACGATGCCCTGATCGATAAGCAACTTCCGCAACAACCCGCTTCGGTCTCGTTCGTTTCACTGCCGGAATGGAGCACACTGGTGCCCGATGGTGCCCTTGTACCCGGCGCGGAGGCGAAGCACCTTGCGCTCGTGCACGGTGGCCTGCCCACCGGGGCCATGCGTGATGAATCGGTGCGAAGTCTTGGTGCCACCTGCATCTACGTGCACAACGATCTTGCGGAGCGCGCAGTGCTGGACCGCTTCCCGAACGCACGGCCCCTGGCATTGCAAAGTGTGATGATCCGCAGCACGCTGGCGCGGTGCGGCACCGATCCGATCGTTCTGATCCACCGGGCGTACGAACAACTGGCGATCACCATCGCCTGGAAACACAAGGTCCTGCTTACGAATACGTATCCGGCGAAGACCGCGCAGGACATGCTTTATTATGTGCTGCTGGCCGTTGAGCAGACCGGATACAAGGCCACCGATGTTTCCCTTCGCTTCGGTGGAACGCATTTGAACAATGGCGAGCGCGAATTGCTGCTGCGCTATTTCAGGGATCGGGCGCCTGCTGGTGCACCGCTCTGGCCCGATCATGTGGAGACGGAGAACGCACCGCTGTATCGATGGTTCGCGGTGATCGAGCAGTTCGCATGCGTATAGTTGGCGGCAAATACCGCAATCGCCGCCTGCATCCGCCCCGTGAAATGGAGGCCAGGCCTACCACCGATTTCGCCAAGGAGGGATTGTTCAACGTGCTTCACCACAGTGTGCCGCTGGAAGGGATAAGGGTGCTCGATCTTTTCGCCGGCACGGGGAACATCTCGCTTGAATTCCTTTCACGTGGTGCGGCGGAAGTGATCTCGGTGGAACAGGATCGGAAGTTGTACGAGTTCATGCAACGCACTGCGCGTGAACTTGGGGAGAAGAGCTGGCGCATGGTGAAAAGCGATGTGTTCCCGTTCCTTCGTGCGCACCGCGGCCGGTACGATATCATCTTCGCCGATCCGCCCTTCCACATGGAGGGCATTGAAAGGATCCCGGATCTGGTGAGGGAGAACGGCCTTCTCGATCCTGAGGGAGCGCTGATCATCGAGCATCACGACAAGGTGGACCTCAGCCCACTGCCCGGTCATGATCGCACCCGCAAATACGGGCTCGTACATTTCAGCTTCTTCCGGTTCACGGAAGTAGGTTGATCGAACGCTCCATCCGAGTTCCAACCGTCCATCATCCAGCGTATCACTTGTTCACCGGTACACGGAATTAGCTTCGTTGCGAACCGATCGAGCATGATGAAACTCATTGTGATACCGGTGGCAGCGATCGTGCTGGCCGTGCCGATGCAACGATCCGCGACCACCATGCCTGCAGCGGCCGTGGCACCAGGCTCACCCGTCATCGAAAGAGAAGCGGATCGTACCGCCGATCGGAAGGATCCGCTGGTGGAGGAATTGTTGCAGATGCAGCAGGAACTGCAGGGCATGCGCGAGCAGGCCATGCTCGAAGCGCTGCAGGAGTTGGAAGAACTTGATGCACGGATCGCCGAGCTGGAAGAAGAACGCGAAAAGGTGCTCGATCGGATCGACCGCATCGGATCACAGGAAGAACCTTCAACGACACCGGAACCTTACGGACGGTCTGCATCGCCATTTCCGTCGGCACTCTGATCAAGACCCCAGAAGCCGTGCTTTTCATTGGCGAGCACGGTATCCAGCGTCCATATCACATTCTCCTGTTCGGGCTGGCGGCGCACCGGACATTCGTTCAACGCACAGATCGCGCAGGATGTGGGAATGCAGGGATCCATATGAACGAAGAATTCAACTTCGCGATCGCTGCGTTCGTTCACGATCCGTTCCATCGCGGCGATCTGGTCATGGGCAGCCTCCAGCGTGAAATACCAGGGCAGCGTCACGTGGCAATCGATGTGCAGGATACGGCCGTACTTGATCATCCTGAAATTGTGCAGATCGATCCATTCACGCCTTCGTTCCATTTGCAGCAGATCGATCACACCTGTGGCGGCCTCGTTGTCCGCTTCATCCATGATGCCCGCCACGGAGCGGCGGAACACCCTCGATCCGGTGAAGATGATGTAGATGGCGAAGCCGATCGCGAACACTTGATCGAGCCAGAGCAGTGAAGTAAGTTTCATGAACACAAGGCCACAGATCATGGCCACGGTGCTCCAAGCATCGCTCAGCAGATGTTCGCCGCTCGCTTCCATGGTGATCGAATGCGTGCCAATGCCGCGTTTCCTCAGGATCGAACCGAGCATGAAGTTGATCGCCCCGGCGATCGCCGTGAGCAGTATCCCGATCTCCAGTTCAACAGGTCCTTCATCCTGGAGAAGCGCTCTTACGGATCGATAGATGATGAAGGCCCCGGCGATGATCACAGCACCGCCTTCCACACCGGCCGAGATGTATTCCACCTTGCCGTGGCCATATGGATGTTCCCGGTCCCGCGGTTTCGCCGCCAGCACCAGGCTGTATAAGGCGAAGCCTCCGGCAAGCACGTTCACGATGCTCTCCAGCGCATCGGACAGGATCGTGGTGCTGCTGGTGATCCGCCATGCGGCGAACTTCACGAGCATGATCACGATGCCCACCACGAGCACGATGGTCTGCAGCTTGATCGCGCTTCTCTCCATGGAGGCATAAAGATCCGACGATCTGTGGAGAATAAGTCATCACACCCTGATCCGATCGGATCGATGTGGTCTTAGTTTCGCCGTGCGTTACGGTCCGTTCGATCCGTCGATCGGTTAAAAGGGAATCCCGTGAGAACCGGGAGCTGTTCCCGCAGCTGTAACCACCGGTGCCTGCAACGAAAGCCA
>JAEYYE010000406.1 GCA_023430945.1 Bacteroidota bacterium | reverse complement strand
GTCCAAAACCAACCGCCTCGTCCAAATCCGTGAAATCCGCTCCCCGAATCCGTTGCCAGTTTGTACGCTAAAGAACCATAACTTCATCGCAACTTAATTAGTCCCTAGTTTTGTTACGACCCATAATCCATTATGATCCATAATGAACAAAACAAAATCAGGAGGACTCTCATGAATCTTCAACCCCTTGGCGCGTCCGATCTACAAGTTTCTCGCGTAGCCTATGGCTGCATGCCGCTTGGCGGAGCGTGGAACCACGACCCGCTCACCGCCGAGACTCGCGCAGAGGCCGTCCGCAGCATCCGCGCAGCGCTGGATGCCGGGATCAACTTCTTCGACCACGCCGACATCTACTGCATGGGCAAGTCCGAAGAGGTTTTCTCCGCTATCTGGAACGAAGTCCCCAACCTGCGCGGGCGGATCATCCTTCAGAGCAAGTGCGGCATCCGCTTTGCCGGTGAGCCCGACCCTGACTCGCCTCACCGCTTTGATTTCAGCTATGAACATATTGTCCGCTCGGTAGAGGGCAGCCTGCGCCGCCTGCAAACCGATTATCTGGACGTGCTGCTGCTCCACCGCCCGGATCCGCTGGTGGAGCCTGAGGAAGTGGCGCGTGCCTTTTCGGAGCTGCACCAGGCGGGCAAGGTACGCTGGTTCGGTGTGAGCAATCACACAGCCGCGCAGCTCGACCTGCTGCGCCACTACGTCGACCAACCCATCGTCGCCAACCAGGTGGAATTCAATATCATCCATACCCACATGCTCGATGAGGGTATCATCTTCAACCAGAACAATCCCCTGCTGACTCGCAACGAAGGCACCATCGAGTACTGCCGGCTGCACAATATCACCCTCCAGGCGTGGGGACCAATGGCGAGAGGCGTACTGACCGGTCGTCAAATAGAACAGCCTGATGAAAAGGTTACCCGCACCGCCGCGCTGGTGCAAGACATGGCCCAACATAAAGGCGTGCCGCCTGAGGCTATGCTCGTCGCCTGGATTCTTCGCCACCCGGCCCATATTCAGGCCATCATCGGCACGACCCAGCCCGAGCGCATCGCCGCATCCGCACAGGGTGACACAATCGAGCTCACTCGCGATGAATGGTACCGGCTGTTCACGGCAGGCCGTGGTGAAAATCTCCCCTAAAGTGTACTATCCCTTTCAGTACATTTGTACTCTCTCAGGTGGGGGATTCCCTACCCATACGTGGAGGTTCCCCACCTGGAGATTCATTGCCATATCCCGTAAAATTATCCAGTAAGGTTCGAACGGAACTATTCCCTGCCACCGGGAGCCCAGCCCAAACCTAATTTTCGCGGTGGTAGCGGTCAGCAACCTACCGTTCACACAACGCCAGGCACACCGGGGGCAAGTGCACTGGCGGTGTGCGTTTAAAGGGCAGGAAACCAGCGCAGCAGGGCTTCGGCAACCAGTTCGTGCCCTCGCCGGTTTGGGTGATTAGGCCACGACAGCAGATCGCTTAAGTCACCGCCCCGTTCAAAATGCGTTCGAAACGCTTCATAGCTGTCTGCCAGCCCAACGCCGTATTCCGCCGCCAGCGCGCGGATCTGTTCAGCTTGTGCGTGCAGCGCGCCCTTGTCCTCACTGTCCGCCTGCTGGGATGCCGCATCCAGGGTCGGGGTCAGTAAGATTACCTTTGCCCCTGCCTCAAGCGCCCGCTCGATCATCTTCCGCCAGGCTGTTGCAGCCAGTTCCAACCCAATCCGGCGGTCATTCAGCCCATAGTCGATCGTCACCACGTCCGGGGAAAAGGCCAGCACATCGCGCACGAACCGCGCCGCACCTCGCTCCGAGCTCTCGCCGCCAATCGCGGTCACCACCACGTTGATCACCGCGAAGGGAAAACGCTCTTTGAGCCCGCGGTGCAGCAGGTGCGGGTACGCGTCGAACGTGCTCACCAGCGGCGTCGCAAAGTAGCCCGCCGGCACGCTGTGCCCATGGCAGGCAATGTTGACTGTGCGGTTCTCGGGCCACTGCTGGCGCAGCGTGTGGACGAGGTCGGAGAGATAGCTGGAAGGGTCAGCGGTTGGCATGCTTCACGTCGCCTTCACCCCTTCTGGCAGGCTCTCCTCCTTCGATGGCATCAGCAGTTTATACACCATCAACCCCGCGCCGAGGAAGGCCAGCCCCACTGTACCGGTAATCGCGGGCAGCAGCCACAGCAGCATGGTGCTTGTGGACGACTGGATGCGCGCTTGCTGGGGACGCTCGGGGTTATAGAGGATGGTGACGGAGTCTCCAGTCAGGTATTCGGGCGGGTAGCTGCCCTCGGCCAGCTCGATCTCGTAGTGCCTGCCGTTTGCCGCATCGAACGACACCACCGGGTGCGAATAATCGGTGCGGTCGCCGGTCTCCGAATCGGTTGAGGTACGCACCACCGTATCCACAACCATCCCCGGCGCGGACAGCTCAGCGGACTACTGCCGGTACGCGCCAACGCCCGAGATGAGCGCAATGATCAGCGTGATGGCGGAGACCAGCCCAAAAATCCCGGCGATCAGCGGCGGGAACTTCTTTGCATCTCGGTCTAACTGGCGGAACTGCTCTTTCTCCTCTTCGGAGAAGAAGTTTTCGAAGTCCGCATCCGTATCCACGTCCGCTTCATCGTCATCCTCAGCCGCGTCAGCCGCGTTGGCGATCATCCGCTCAACCTTCCTGCGATCTTCCAGATTGACAATGTCTTCCGGGCTGGTGTACGTCCGCCCATCGATTTCAATCGAAGAAACTTCATCGCCATCCATGCTGACCGAGATTTTCTTCTTCTTTGCCATCCTGTTTCCCTCTTCCGGCGGTCAGGCCGCTTGTTCTTCCGCGAATGCAATCACATGCCCGTCCGGGTCGGCCACGTAGCCCACGCGGTCGCCCCAGTCGCGCAGGCGTACCGGGCTGACGGCCTTTGCCCCCGCACGCAGCGCCGCTTCATACCGTGCTTCAGCGTTGTCGACGTGCAGGTACAGCTCCGCGCGGGGAATGCCGGTCCCCTGCTCCGGGTGCGGCATTGCCTCCCCGATAATCTTGGAGATGCCACGATTGGGCATCAACCCAAGCTTGCAGTTCTCCGCCAGCAGAAATTCTGTCATCCCCGGCACGTCGAGCACGGAGGTCAGGCCGAGAATGTCCGCGTAGAAC
>JAEYYE010000331.1 GCA_023430945.1 Bacteroidota bacterium | reverse complement strand
GCCCAGGCGTTCGTGTGGACGATGGTTTTGAGGAAGGCATGGTGATCCCGATCCATTACGATCCAATGATCGCCAAACTCATCATCCATGGATCGACGCGTGAAGAAGCGATCGAACGGATGGAACGTGCGATCGATGATTACGCGATCAGCGGAGTGGAGACCACGCTCGGTTTTTGCCGGTACGTGATGGGTCACGAACGATTCCGCAAGGGCGATTACGATACGCATTTCGTACGCGATCATTTCACGCCCGCGGATCTTGCGGGCGATGACCCCGCGGAGATGATCGCCGCCGCGCTGGTGGCCGCTCATTTGAACGAACAGCGCATGCAACGACCGAAAGCGGTGACCAACAGTTTTCCACAGGTGAGCTTGTGGAAACTAAAGCGCCGATAACCCCGTTAAAGCCTGTGTTGCCCGGCGAACGATCCTTATCTTCACCGGCCCAAGGAACGGAACCTGCAAATGCGCCTTCTTTTTTCGTTCGTGATCATTTTCCCGCTCATCTCCGGGGTGTTCGCCCAGGAGCAGCCGAAAGGTCATGTGCTGCAGGCCGTGGTGATCGATGGTGATACCGTTCCCATGGTGATGCTTGCCGAAGTGCGCGTTGATGGCCGCTGGCGCCCGAAGAACAGGCGGGAAGAAGCGAAATACGACAAGCTCACCCGCAACGTGGTGAAGGTGTATCCCTACGCGCGCATCACCCGAGAACTGCTTGCCGAATACGAGAACGATCTGCAGCGGATCGATCGCGAGAATGACCAGGAACTCTACGTGAAGCTTGCTGAAGCCGAATTGCGCGCGGAATTCGAGGCCGAGGTGAAGGATCTTACCATGAGCCAGGGAAAAGTACTTGTGAAACTCATCGATCGGGAAACCGGCCGCTCCTCGTATTCACTCGTGCAGGAATTGAAGGGCTCGTTCAATGCCGTTATCTGGCAGGGAATGGCGAAGCTTTTCGGGCAGGACCTCAAGGCCAAATACGATCCCGATGGTGAGGACCTGATGATCGAGGTGATCGTACGCCGGATCGAAAGCGGCGAACTCGCCGTGGTGAACCGGCCGGCCCGCACCGAGCGCGCGCAGGCCCGGTTGGACAAGCGCCGTGCAAGGCTCCATCGCAAGTATGGCCTCAACGACGGCGAGATCTCGCTTCAGTAGAGCGCTACACCAACACGCCGCGATCGCGGAACGCTGGCGCCACCACCAGATCCTTCGACCCGGCGGTATAGGCATAGAATCCTTCTCCGCTCTTCACGCCGAGCTTGCCTGCGGCCACCATCTGCACCAGTAGCGGACAAGGCGCATACTTGGGGTTGCCGAAACCTTCGTGCAGCACGCGAAGGATCGAAAGGCAGGTATCGAGTCCGATGAAATCCGCCAGTTGCAGCGGACCCATGGGATGCGCCATGCCAAGTTTCATGATCGTATCGATCTCGGAAACCCCACCGATCCCCTGGAACAGTGTTTCGATCGCTTCGTTGATCATCGGCATCAGGATGCGGTTCGCCACAAAGCCCGCGTGATCGTTCACCGTTACCGGTACCTTGCCGATCGCCTGGCTCAATTCAACCACGGTGTTCGCCGTGGTATCGCTGGTGCTGTAACCTCGGATCACTTCCACGAGCTTCATTACCGGCACGGGATTCATGAAGTGCATGCCGATCACTTTTTCCGCCCGCTTGGTAACGGCTGCGATCCGGGTGATGCTGATGCTGCTGGTATTGCTCGCAAGGATGCAATCCTTCGGCGCATGCTGATCAAGGTCGCGGAAGATCCGGAATTTCAGATCGATGTTCTCCGTGGCTGCTTCCACCACGAGATCGGCCTGTGAAACACCTTGCGCCAGATCGGTGTTCGGGGTTATGTTCTTCAACGTGGCTTCCCTTTGATCGTCTGTGATCGTTCCTTTAGCGAGCTGGCGGTCCAGGTTCTTTCCGATCGTTCCGATCGCCTTTTGAAGGTTTTCCTGTGAAAGGTCCACGAGCGTTACGGAATGCCCGTTCTGTGCGAAAACATGGGCGATGCCGTTCCCCATCTGGCCTGCGCCGATCACTGAGATGTTCATGTGTGCTGCTTGAGAGCGGCGAAAATAATCCACCTGCAGCCCTCCGGCCTATTTGCCGTTGCCTTTCAAGATGATCAATACCGTGTAAGCAAGGATCTTCAGGTCCACCGCAAGGCTCATGTTCTCGATGTAGAGTATGTCGTACTTCAAGCGGCGGATCATCTGGTCCACGTTCTCCGCGTAACCGAATTTCACCTGGCCCCAACTGGTGATGCCTGGCCGCACCTTGTGCAGGTGCCTGTAATGCGGCGCCTTCTGTGTGATCGCGTCGATGAAATGCTGGCGCTCGGGACGCGGTCCAACAAGGCTCATGTCACCTTTCAACACGTTCCAGAATTGCGGCAGTTCGTCCATGCGCGTTCGACGCATATAAAGGCCGATCGGTGTGATCCGCGGATCATCGGAACTGCTCAGTTGCGGGCCGTTCCTTTCCGCATCGCTGTACATGCTGCGGAATTTGATGATCTGGAACGGCCGGCCATGTTTTCCGATCCGCTCCTGGCGGAAGAAGATGGGCCCGGGTGAGCTGAGCTTTACGGCGATCATGAGGATCACGAAGAGCGGCGAAAGCACGATCATGGAGATCGCGCTCACCGTGATGTCCATGGCACGCTTCAGGGAGAATTGCCATGCGGGCATGATCTCGGGGTTCACCTCGATCAGTGGCGCACCGAATATGCTGGTCATCTTCACCGATCCGGAAAGGATGTCGTACATATCCGGAATGATCTTCACACGGGCGCCCGTGCCTTCCAGTTCGTTCATGATCCTGCTGATATGTTCATGTTCACCGGAATCCACCGCCACGATCACCTCCTCCACATCATGCTTGCCGATCACATCCCGCACCTGGTCCCATTTGCCCAACCGCGGCAGGCCCGCCTGCGTGAGAAGCTGGTCGCCCCCGTTCACGTTCAGGAATCCGATGAACCGGTTGCCGGTGGATCGGTCCATCCCTTCGATCTCCTCATAGGTCGCGAGTGCGCGTTCATTTCCGCCTACAAGGATCGTATTGAACCCGATCCGCCGATCATGCACTCTCTTCACGGTCCTGCTCGTAAGGATGATCCGCAGCAGGAAGGTGATGCCGAAATGGAGCATGAACAGCGCCACGAACGATCGGTAGTAGTAGCGGTAATTCGCCACTTCATCATCCAGCAGAAGAACGAAGAAGATCACCAGCGTTCCGATCACGCTGATCAGCAATGTCTGGCCCAGTTCAAGTATCCGGAAACGGCGGAAGATGTCCCGGTATCCGCCGAAAACCGTGTAAAGGCCGAACCAGAACAGTGGGATCAGCACCAGGCCTTTGAGGTAATTGGCATCGAGAAAGATCTCCGCCAGCCCGCCGGTGGCCGTGGTATCGAGGAATGCTTTGCGGTAATAAAAGAACAGCGTCCACGCGAAGGCCGATCCGAAAAGATCGGCGGCCACATACCGGGCGACCTGCGTGCGCCTGTTCATGCTCATTGGAAGCGCACCAGTTTCAGGTTATCCAGATAAATACGCGCCGTACCGTTGGCCGGTGCCGATGCTTCAATGTAGAAGTCGCGCTGGCTTATGCCAAGGTTGAAGACAGGTGATAGATCGATGTACACCTTGTTCCAGGTGGGGAGCACGGTTCCCGCATCGGCGGTGGGAGCGAGGTAGACGTAGGGCGTTGCCACCGGTTCGCCTGCCTGCACGTAAAGCACGCCGATCGTAAGCTGCACGTTCGTGCTGAAATCAACCTCCAGGTACATCGGGCCACCTGTCGGCTCGAAATCCTCATCGGTGTAAGCACGCATATAGGGATGCGCCTGATCGAGCACGAAACCTCCCGCCGCCTCCGATCCGGGCAATTGCTGCACTTCGGGATGTTCGGTGGTAGTGAAGCGATGCAGCGTGGTATCACTGTCCTGCGATACGATCAATTGGAAACCGGCGTCCTCAAATGATTCGTGCCAGATATCGAGCCCATCCACATAGGTTACGTGCGGCTGTATCCTGGTGGTCTCCTTCACACCGAGATCCACCGGTCCGTTCCACCAGGTATAGAAGGAATACCGGTCGCGATCATCGTACATGCCGTTGCGCTTCACGGCCGGCGAGACCTGGATGTTCACCGTACCTTCCTTCAATACGGGAATGCGCGCCGGCAGTTCCCACGACCCCAGGGCCTGTTGATCGGCATACACCCACACATCGGTGATCTTGCTGGTGAGCGTATCGTTGCCGTCCAGCACCACCACCGAAGGGATCTCGAGGTACGAAGGGACCTTGTCACCCTTTTTGCAGGCGATCAGGAGGAAAACGAACAATGCATAAAAAGAGTATGATCGTATCATTCGTATTGCCGTGCAACGCATCAGGAGGCCGATCAGTATCCGGTGGCGGAACTTTGTAGTTCCATTTCCGAGAGTATCCGGTGCGCCACCTTCAGCGCATCGTATCCGTCATGGAGGTCGACCGCGGGGGGGCGATCCTCCACGATCGCGCGGGCAAAGCTTTGCAATTCCTCACGGATCGCGTTGGTGGGCTTCACTTCCGGCTTCTCGAAACTGATCTCGCGCACGCCTTTTCCTTCACCCAGATCTATGGTGACGGCGAATGGATCGGGATCACCCTCCACCGTTCGCATGCGCACGATCTCGGCTTCCTTGGTGTACATGTCAACAGCTATATAGGCGTCCCGCTGGAAGAAGCGGCTTCGCCTCATGTTCTTCAAGCTGATCCGGCTCGCCGTGAGGTTCGCCACACAACCGTTCTCGAATGCGAGCCGCGCATTGGCGATATCGGGAGTATCGCTCACCACCGCCACACCGCTCGCATGCACCGATCGCAGCGGACTGTCCACCACGTGCAGCACGATATCCAGATCGTGGATCATCAGGTCGAGCACCACGCTCACATCGGTGCCACGCGGATTGAACTGCGCCAGCCGGTGTGTTTCGATGAACATCGGCCGCGCGAGATGT
>JAEYYE010000276.1 GCA_023430945.1 Bacteroidota bacterium | reverse complement strand
CCGTGAACATGATGGCGGGTAACCTCACCGGCCAGGTACGGAATATCGCCGAAGTGGCGACCGCCGTAGCGAACGGTGACCTTTCGAGGAAGATCACCGTTCATGTTCAAGGTGAAATTCTGGAATTGAAGAACACCATCAACACGATGGTGGATCAGCTGAACTCCTTCGCGGCTGAAGTCACGCGCGTGGCGCGAGAAGTTGGTACGGAAGGAAAGCTCGGCGGTCAGGCCGATGTACCGGGCGTTGGTGGAACATGGAAGAACCTCACGGATTCCGTGAATTCCATGGCCTCGAATCTCACCAGCCAGGTGCGGAACATCGCGGAAGTGACCACAGCTGTGGCGAAAGGCGATCTGTCCAGGAAGATCACCGTGGATGTGAAAGGCGAGATCATGGAGCTGAAGGACACCATCAACACGATGGTGGATCAGCTCTCATCCTTCGCTTCAGAAGTAACGCGTGTGGCGCTCGAAGTAGGTACGGAAGGAAAGCTCGGCGGCCAGGCGAACGTGGAAGGTGTGGCCGGTACGTGGAAGGATCTCACCGATTCCGTGAACATGATGGCGGGTAACCTCACCGGCCAGGTGCGTAACATCGCCGAAGTGGCGACCGCCGTTGCGAACGGTGACCTCTCAAGGAAGATCACGGTACACGTTCAAGGGGAGATCCTCGAGTTGAAGAACACCATCAACACGATGGTGGATCAGCTCAACTCCTTCGCGGCGGAAGTAACGCGTGTGGCGCACGAAGTGGGAACGGAAGGTGAACTCGGTGGTCAGGCCGACGTACCCGGCGTGGCAGGAACATGGAAATCGCTCACCGATTCCGTGAATTCGATGGCATCGAACCTCACCAGCCAGGTGCGGAACATCGCGGAAGTAACAACGGCCGTAGCAAATGGTGACCTATCCCGGAAGATCACGGTGGATGTGAAAGGCGAGATCCAGGAATTGAAGGACACCATCAATACGATGGTGGATCAGCTTTCATCGTTCGCCTCGGAAGTAACGCGTGTTGCCCGGGAAGTAGGTACCGAAGGAAAGCTCGGCGGCCAGGCGAACGTTGAAGGTGTCGCCGGTACATGGAAGGATCTCACCGACTCGGTGAACTCCATGGCATCGAACCTTACGAACCAGGTACGGAATATCGCGGAAGTAACGACCGCGGTTGCCGGTGGTGACCTTTCGCGTAAGATCAATGTGGACGTTAAAGGCGAGATCCTCGAGCTGAAGGACACGATCAACACGATGGTGGATCAGCTCCGATCGTTCGCGGCGGAGGTTACGCGCGTGGCGCGGGAAGTTGGTACCGAAGGAAAGCTCGGCGGGCAGGCGCAAGTAGAGAACGTGGCCGGTACCTGGAAGGATCTTACCGATTCCGTGAACATGATGGCGGGTAACCTTACCAGCCAGGTGCGCGGGATCGCACTCGTTGTGACAGCGGTGGCAAAAGGTGATCTCCAACGGAAGCTCACGGTGGAAGCGAAAGGTGAGATCGCGGAACTTGCCGATACTATCAACTCCATGATCGATACGCTGGCGACGTTCGCCGATCAGGTAACCACGGTCGCGCGGGAGGTAGGGGTTGAAGGCCAGCTCGGCGGTCAGGCGAAAGTACCTGGAGCATCGGGTACGTGGAAAGGTCTTACCGAGAACGTGAACCAGCTCGCGGCGAACCTCACCACGCAGGTACGCGCGATCGCTGAAGTAGCTACAGCTGTAACGAAAGGTGACCTTACCCGATCGATCACTGTGGAAGCGCTCGGCGAAGTGGCGGCGCTGAAGGACACGATCAACGAGATGATCAGCAACCTGCGTGACACCACGCAGAAGAATACGCAGCAGGACTGGTTGAAGACCAACCTCGCGAAGTTCAGCCGCATGCTGCAGGGTCAGCGTGATATCACCAACGTCGGCCGGATGGTGCTATCGGAACTGTGCCCTGTGGTGAACGCGCTTCAAGCCGAATTCTACGTACTCGAGCAGGATCATGAGGAACCGAAGCTTACGCTCCTCGCAAGCTATGCTTCAGAAGGAAGGGAGCAGCACGGCAAACAACTGGAGCTCGGCCAGGGCGTAGTGGGCCAGTGTGCGGTGGAGAAGCGGAAGATCGAATTGGAGGAATTGCCCCAGGGCCACATCATGATATCCAGCGGCCTGGGGCGATCCGCGCCGCGAAGCATCCTCGTGCTTCCGCTGATCTTCGAAGGGCAGGTGAAGGGAGTGCTGGAACTCGCGTCGTTCAAAGGCTTCAGCCACACGGATCGCGCGTTGCTCGATCAGCTTACGGAATCAATCGGTATCGTATTGAACACGATCGAAGCGAACATGCGTACGGAGGATCTGCTAAAGCAATCGCAGTCGCTCGCGCATCAGCTCCAAAGCCGCCAGGAACAGCTTCAACAGACCAACGAAGCTCTTCAGGAAAAGGCAAGTCTGCTGGTGAAGCAGAACGAAGAGGTGGAGCACAAGAACCGCGAAGTGGAACAGGCGCGGCAGGAATTGGAGGAGAAGGCGAAGCAGCTCGCGCTCACCTCGAAGTACAAATCGGAGTTCCTTGCGAACATGTCGCATGAATTGCGTACTCCGCTCAACAGCCTGCTCATCCTTTCCGATCAGCTTTCGCGCAACCCGGATGGCAACCTAACGCCACGGCAAACGGAATTCGCAAAGACGATCCACAGTTCCGGTAACGATCTGCTCATGCTGATCAACGACATCCTTGATCTGTCCAAGATCGAATCGGGAACCGTGGTGGTGGATGCAGGCGAATTGCCGCTCGAGGATCTGAAAGGTTATGTGGAACGCACGTTCCGCCACGTGGCCGAATCGAAGAGCCTGGATTTCGTTCTCAACTTCGATCACGATCTGCCACGCACGGTCTTCACCGATGCGAAGCGCCTGCAGCAGATCATCAAGAACCTGCTCTCGAACGCGTTCAAATTCACGCACCAGGGCCAGGTCGCACTTACCGCGGAGATCGTTCACAGCGGTTGGAGTGCCGGCAACGAGGACCTGAACCAGGCCACGGAAGTGCTCGCTTTCTCCGTTTCCGATACAGGCATCGGGATCGCTCCGGACAAGCAGATGCTGATCTTCGAGGCGTTCCAGCAGGCCGATGGATCCACCAGCCGCAAATACGGTGGCACGGGTCTCGGTCTCGCGATCAGCCGCGAACTATCACGACTGCTCGGTGGTGAGATCCGCATCATGTCGAGCCCCGGTCACGGAAGCACGTTCACGCTCTACCTGCCGGTGCGCTATGTGCCTTCACGCATGCGCCGCGCAAGCCAGAGCGATCAACCGGTGCCGAAGGAGACCCTCACGATCACACCGGAACCGGTGGAAGTGATGGCCGCAAAGCTCCTTTCGGACGGGGTTCAGGGAACGGCGATCGAACCGGAGCCGATGGAATTGAACGAAGTGGGCGACGACCGGAACGACATCCACCCCGGCGATCGGGTGCTCCTGATCGTGGAGAACGATCTGGGCTTCGCGCGATTCCTGCTCGAAGCGGCGCGGGAGCGCGGCTTCAAGGGCCTCGTTACTTCACTCGGCGCCACTGCGCTGGCCATGTCGCGCGATCACAAGCCTGCCGCGATCACGTTGGATATCCATCTTCCCGATGTGAAGGGCTGGCGGGTTCTCGAACGGTTGAAGAACGACCTCTCAACGCGCCACATTCCCGTAGCGGTGATCTCCACGGACGATGCCCGCGACAAGGCGATCACATCCGGCGCGCTGGCCTTCGTTACCAAACCGGTCCAGAACAAGGATGTGCTGGACAACCTGCTCGATTTCCTTGCTGATTATCACAACCGCAGGAAGGATCTTCTGCTGGTGACCAATGATGAAGAGGAGCGCGACCGGATCATGGAAACGCTGAACGCGGAGGATCTGCGGATCACGGTGGTGAACGGCAAACCCTCCGAGCGCCCCGATCTCACCGATCGGATCGTGGATCTGGTGGTGGTGGGCAAAGGCGCCGGCGAAGCCCTGCAGAAAGTGAAGTTGCACGACACCGGTGTGATCGAAGGCGTTGAAAGGCAACGCGCGGTGGTGATGTTCGGCGATCCCGAAGCGGGCGACAGCAAACTGCTCAAGAAGCTCGGTGGCAATTTCACGTTGAAGAAGGCCCGATCCACAGAAAGGCTCATCGATCTCACCAGCCTCTACCTGCACCGCAATATCTCACAACTGCCTACGGCCATGCGGCAGAAGGTGATCGATCTGCGCAGTTCCGATCGGTCGTTGAAAGGCCGCAAGGTGCTCATCGTGGACGATGATATGCGCAACATCTTCGCACTCACCACGGTACTCGAGGATCACGAAATGTCCATCCTTTCATCGGACAATGGGCGCGATGCGATCGAGATCCTGAAGAACGAGCCTGCCATCGATATCGTTCTCATGGACATAATGATGCCGGAGATGGACGGATTGGAAACGATGCGCGAGATACGGAAGATCCCAACTTTGCGCGATCTGCCCATTGTGGCGGTAACGGCAAAGGCAATGAAGGGCGATCGTGAAAAATGCATGGAGGCTGGCGCTTGGGATTATCTTTCCAAACCTGTTGACACCGAGCAGATGCTTTCAGTTCTTCGCGCATGGTTGTACCGATCTGGTGGCGCATGATACTTTTTTAGCCTGATATGCCCAGTATAAGAAGGATAAGGGATGCTGTTCGGCCGGTGCTGCACCGGGCGGATGTCCTTCTTGTGGACGATCTGGCGGAAAAGATCCTCGTGTACCGTACCATATTGGAGGATCTTGATGTGAACCTGATAGTCGCCCGATCGGGACCCGAAGCATTGAAGGAGGTGTTGCGGCGTGAATTCGCAGTGATCCTTCTGGATGTGAACATGCCTGGCATGGATGGTTTCGAGACCGCCACCTTGATCCGGCAACGCAAACGATCATCCACCACGCCGATCATCTTCCTTACCGCTTTCAATGATGATGTGCGGATGACGCAGGGTTACGCGAGCGGTGCGGTGGATTACATCCCCACGCCGATCGTACCGGAGATCCTTCGGGCCAAGGTGCAGGTGTTCGTGGAACTGTACCAGATGCGCAAGCTTAGCGCCACACAGGCCGAGGAACATGCGCGGCGGGCAGCGGCGGAGGAGGAGGCACGGCGCAGCGCATTCCTTGCGGAAGCAGGCACCATCTTCACCCGATCGCATGATCTGGACCTGTTGGTCGATTCGATCGCACGCGCCGGGGTGCCTTTCCTGGCCGACATGAGCGTGCTGGCCATATGCGACGAACAGGGAGCGATCGAAAGCACACGCAGCAATTGGCGCAGTGCCAGTTCCGTGGATATGGGCCGGTTCATCCTGCCGGATGATGAGGAGGCCGATTGGCTCACCGAAGTGATCCGGCGTGCGATCAGTTCCAGGGAGTTCAGGATCATGTCCGGCATTCCCGCGTTACCCGTATTCGGCATCGTTCCAGATACGGATACTACAGGATACGGATCGACCCCTGCTGATCTGCAGGGTGGCAGCGCCCTTATACTTCCGTTGCACCTGCGCGATCGCACCCACGGCGTGCTGGTGCTCATGCGATCCGCGGAAAGTCCCGTTTATGAGGCACGCGATGTGGCGCTGGCGGGCGAGATCGCCTCACGGGCCGCAGCAGCGTTGGAGAACGCAAGGTTGATCAAGGGCATTCAGGAAGCCGATCAGCGCAAGGATGAATTCCTCGGAATGCTCGCGCACGAACTGCGGAACCCGTTGGGTCCGATGCGGAACGCCGTGGAGATCCTGGGTCTTGTGGGTCCGCAGGACCCCACCATAGAGCATGCGCGTGAAGTGATGGATCGCCAGGTGAAGCACATGGCGCGGCTGGTCGATGATCTGCTCGATGCCACGCGGATCGCACGCGGCAAGATCCTGCTGCGCAAGGAACGCTGCGATCTGCGCGAGATCGTGAAGCAGACGACCGAGGATTACCGAAGCCTTTTCCGATCCGGTGGCGTTGAACTCGACCTCGAACTTCCCGATCGGGAGGCATGGCTGTTCGGCGATCCCACAAGGCTGGCACAGGCGATCGGCAATCTGCTGCACAACGCGAACAAGTTCACCGAGACCGGCGGAAAAGTGAAGGTGGCCATGCGGTTGGACAAGGCAGCGAAGCTCGCGGAGGTCACCATACAGGATACGGGGATCGGGATCGAACCGCACATACTTGCGCACATCTTCGATGTGTTCCGCCAGGCGGATCAAGGTTTGGATCGGAGCCGGGGCGGCCTTGGCCTTGGCCTCACACTGGTGAAAGGACTCATCGAGATGCACGGCGGTTCGGTGCGCGCGCGGAGCGAAGGATCGGGCAAGGGCTCCACCTTCACCATATCATTACCGATCAGGGATCCGGCAGGTAGATCGAAGCCCAAGGATGAGATCGTACCCGACCAGGAAGTGGGCGGTTTCCAGATCCTGATCATCGAGGATAACAAGGATGCAGCGGAAAGCGCCCGCATGCTGCTCACCATTGAAGGGCATGATGTGCGGATCGCTTCATCGGGCAGGGAGGCCTTCAAGATCACCGAGGAATTCAAGCCGCAGGTGGTGCTGTGCGACATCGGCCTGCCCACGATGAACGGATATGAAGTGGCAAAGGCCTTTCGCGCCGATCCCGGGCTTATGCACATCCACCTGATCGCGCTCACCGGCTATGGCCGGCAGGAGGATCAGGGCAAGGCGTTCGAGGCCGGCTTCGATCTGCACCTTACCAAACCGGTGGAGCCAAAGGCCTTGAGGCGTGCACTGGCAAAAGTGCCGCAGCCGATCAAACCCGATTGATCGTTACATTTTTGTTAATGTCCGGCGGATCCGTTCATCCGCAGGCCCGGCGGTGATCGGCGCCCTTTCCACTTCAATTCGCATCGGTTACATTTGCCATCCTTGTAAAAAAACCGGGACCCGAACCCCGGCATACGTTACCAAACGACCAAGCCATGGCAATGCAATACAGTGGGAAAGTAGCTGCTGCACTTCTGTGCCTGCTTACCAT
>JAEYYE010000241.1 GCA_023430945.1 Bacteroidota bacterium | reverse complement strand
CTTGGCAACGAAGTCGGTCTCGCAGTTCACGCAGACCAATACGCCTTTCGTGTTATCAGCGTTCGTCTTGGCGATCACCAATCCTTCGGTGGCATCACGATCGGCGCGCTTGGCAGCGACCTTCTGGCCCTGCTTGCGCAGGATATCGATCGCCGCATCGAAGTCGCCGTTGGCTTCGGTGAGCGCTTTCTTACAATCCATCATGCCCGCGCCGGTGATCTGGCGGAGCTTGTTCACATCAGCTGCTGTAATTGCCATGGTGCTCATTGATCGGAATATTTCAATGGATCGGCCGGATCAGGCGTTCTCTTCGCCCTGTTCGGAAGTAGCGACGGGTTCGGTGGAAGCACTGCCTTCAGCTGGAGCCTCCTCCGTGGTCTCGGCTGTTGCGCGAACGCGCTCACGGCGCTCACGCACGGGTGCCTCCTCCTGGCCTTCTTCGCCGCCTTCCTCCGCGCTGTCATCGATCGCGCCCTTGTCGTTCTTACGCTCTTCAACGCCTTCGTTGATCGCCTGGATCATCACGTCCACGATCAACTCGATGCTCTTGGTGGCATCATCGTTCGCTGGGATCGGGTAATCCACCAAGGTCGGATCGCTGTTGGTATCGACCATCGCGAACGTGGGGATGTTGAGCTTGCGCGCTTCGGCCACGGCGATATGTTCCTTCACGATATCAACGATGAAGAGTGCACTGGGCAAACGGGTGAGATCGGCGATCGAACCCAAGTTCTTTTCCATCTTCTCACGCTGGCGGCTCACCTGGAGACGTTCGCGCTTGCTCATGTTCTCGAAGGTGCCATCGGTCTTCATGCGATCGATGGTGGCCATCTTCTTGATCGTACGGCGGATGGTGCCGAAATTGGTGAGCATACCACCGCTCCAGCGTTCTGTGACGAACGGCATTCCGGTGGGTTTCACTTTGTCGGCCACGATGTCCTTCGCCTGCTTCTTCGTGGCGACGAACAGGATCTTCTTACCGCTGCGCGCGATGTTCTTCATCGCATTGGCGGCTTCCTCGAGTTTCGCGGAGGTCTTGTTCAGATCGATGATATGGATCCCTTTCTTCTCATCGAAGATGTAGGGGGCCATGTTCGGGTGCCACTTGCGGCGCAGATGGCCGAAGTGTACACCAGCTTCCAACAGACGTTCAAATTCCAGGCGAGCCATTCAGTTTTGATTATTTGGGTCCACTTTCCTTTTTCCCGGTTTAGCAGGCATTCACGCGGTAGCCGGAAGGATCCGAGTCCGAATGAATTGGATGCTGAACCCACCTTTGCCGAGGCTCTGGTGGGCGAGCAAGCGCAGGGATATCAACGCTTGCTGAACTGGAAGCGCTTGCGCGCCTTCTTCTGTCCGAACTTCTTGCGTTCCACGGCACGCGGATCGCGGGTCATGAGCTCCTCGGCCTTGAGTTTCGGCTTATGCTCCGGATCGATCTTCACCAGTGCACGCGCGATACCCAGACGAACCGCATCGACCTGGCCTGTGATGCCACCGCCATCAACAGTTGCGGTAACATCATACTTGCCGCTGGTCTCGGTAAGCTTGAACGGCTGCTCAAGCTTGAACTGCTGCATGGTGACGGGGAAGTACTCCTTCGCCTCCCGGCCGTTCACGGTGATCTCACCAGTGCCTTCGGTGAGGATGATGCGCGCCACGGATGTCTTGCGGCGGCCGAGACTGAGAACAGGTTCCATGCTTACTTGATGGTATTCAGGTCGATCTTACGGGGCTTCTGTGCTTCGTGCTTGTGCTCGGTGCCTGCGATCACATGCAGGTTGTTGAAGAGGCGGCGGCCAAGGCGGTTCTTGGGAAGCATTCCACGAACGGCGATCTCCACCAGGGCTTCCGGTTTGCGTGCCTTCAGGTCCTTGGCGGTCTCCACGGAACGGCCACCAGGGTGCCCGCTGAAGCGCTGGTATTCCTTGTCGGCCATCTTGGTGCCGGTAAGGCGGATCTTGTCCGCATTGATCACGATCACGTGATCACCACAGTTCACATGGGGCGTGAAGGTGGGCTTGTGCTTGCCGCGTACGAGCATCGCCACTTTGCTGGCGAAACGGCCAAGTACTTCATTTTCAGCATCCACGATCAGCCAATCGGACTGAACGGTGGCCTCGTTGGCCATGCTGGTGGTATATGTCGTCGAAGCCACTGGGAGTGGGATTTTTGGATACTTCCCGCAAAACGGGCTGCGAAGATAGATCTTTTTCCGATCAACCAACAAAATCCCGATCCACCCGGCGATCAGGCCTCCTGAAGGATGCCGAGTTCCTTTCCGACCTTCTCGAAAGCAGCGAGCGCCTTATCGATCTGGGCTTCAGTATGGGCAGCGCTCAATTGCACGCGGATCCGGGCCTTTCCTTTGGGAACGACAGGGAAGAAGAAGCCGATCACGTAGATCCCTTCCTTTAATAGAGCATCGGCCATCTGCTGGCTCAACCGGGCATCGCCCAACATCACCGGTACGATCGCCGCGCCAGCGCCTACTGTACTGAAGCCCATCTTTTCGATCCCCGATCGGAAACGTGACACGTTCCCCTCCAACCGATCGCGCAGTTCGGTGGATCGGCCGATGAGATCGAACACCTTCAAGCTGGCCCCAACGATCGCCGGGGGAAGTGAATTGCTGAAGAGGTAGGGGCGGCTGCGCTGGCGAAGCATCTCAATGATCTCCTTACGGCCCGTGGTGTAACCGCCGATCGCACCGCCGAGCGCTTTACCCAAGGTTCCGGTGATGATATCCACCCGGCCGATCACTCCACAATGCTCCGTGCTTCCACGTCCTGTCTTCCCGATGAAACCTGCGGCATGGCAATCATCCACCATCACCAAAGCATTGTACTTATCCGCCAGATCACAGATCCCTTTCAGATCGGCGACGATCCCATCCATGGAAAAAACACCGTCGGTCACGATGATCTTGTTCTTCGCTCCTTTTGCATCCGCTTCATTCAACTGCTTTTCAAGATCGGCCATATCGTTGTTCGCATAGCGGTAGCGGGCCGCCTTGCACAGACGAACACCATCGATGATGCTCGCATGGTTGAGCGAATCGCTTATGATCGCATCCTCCTCGGTGAACAACGGTTCGAACACGCCACCGTTCGCATCGAAACATGCTGCATATAGAATGGTATCCTCCGTCCCATGGAATTCAGTGATCTTCTTTTCGAGTTCCTTGTGGATATCCTGCGTTCCGCAGATGAAGCGGACCGACGACATGCCGTAACCGTGCGAATCCAAGGCTGCGTGGGCCGCGGCGATCACTTCCGGATGTGAACTGAGACCGAGATAATTGTTCGCGCAGAAATTCAGGACCTTCTTTCCGTTCACGGTGATCTCCGCACCCTGTTCGCTGGTGATGATGCGTTCGCGTTTGTACAGGCCGGCCTCTTCGATCGTGACCAATTCCTGCTTCAATTGTTCCTTGAACCTGCCGTACATGATGGGAATTTTTGAAAGGCAACGAAGTTAGGTGCGCCGTTGGAACTCTGG
>JAEYYE010000220.1 GCA_023430945.1 Bacteroidota bacterium | reverse complement strand
CCGCTTGTAGAACTGGCTCTTCGCGATCACGAAGTAGGCATCGTCGATCCACTTGTTCTTCTCTTCGCCATCGATATCCATCTTGTGGCGTTCGATCACGAGGGAGCATTTGTCGATGCACTTCTCCAGATCGGGAATGGCGGCCTTTGCCTGATCGGCCGTTCCGTACACGAAGAGCGGAAGCACCTGATCGTAATCATCCTTGTAGCCATCCTCGATCCCGGCCACCACTTCCTTCAACTTCTCGTTGGCGTTGAACCAACCATTGTCGCGCGCGGTAAGCCGGTGATACGTGCGGTTGAGGAACGCGTCCTTTTCCTGCGAACAGCCGGTGGAAAGCAATGCAAGGCAGACCAGCAAAGCGATCAGCAGCGGATATGTACGAACGGAATGCACCGGCCCGGTTGGGATAACTACGATCGGGCGAAGATATTTCATTATGCCGATCCAAAAATGTGCGGGCACGGCAAGCGCCAGGGAAGACCGATATTTGCGAACGATGGCAGAGGATGCAGCGCCGCGAACGGGCAGACGCGAACGGGTGATCCGTAAACTGCGGAGCCGCTACCGCCTGCAACTGATCAACGACAGCACTTTCGAGGAACGTTTCAGCATACGGCTCAATCGCCTGAACGTGTTGATCCTTGGCCTGGCTGCGCTGTTCCTCTTCGGGGCGCTCGTGGTCTCCGCGATCGTGTTCACCCCACTGAAACAATATATACCGGGCTATTCGGACCAGGCGACGAAGCTCAACGCGTATCGCAGTACGTTGAAAGCGGATTCGCTGGAGGAAAGCATCCGTATTCGTGATCTTTACCTCAACAACCTTCGCGCGGTGCTTTCGGGTGAATTGCCGGTGGACAGCACCACGTTGTTCGATCCGATCGAAGTGAAACCCGGCGCGGAGGATCTTGCTCCCGGCCAGGCGGACAGCTCGTTGCGGATGAAGATCGCCCGCGCGGAGGCCTATGCGCTTTCCGAAGGGCGGCCGATCGAACAGAGGAACCTTGCCGGGGTGTTCATGTTCCCGCCGATCCGCGGGATCATGACCACACGCTTCGATCGCACACAGGCACATTTCGGGGTGGATATCGTAACGCAGGCCGATGCCGCTGTTAAGGCCTGCCTGGATGGCACCGTGACGCTGGCAAGCTGGACGACCGATGCCGGGCACGTATTGCATGTGCAACATCGCAACGACCTGTCGAGTGTCTACAAACACAACAGTGTTCTGCTGAAGAAGGCCGGCGAAACAGTGCGCGCCGGTGAAGCGATCGCGATCGTGGGGAACAGCGGCGAATTGACAACAGGCCCGCATCTTCACTTCGAGCTGTGGCACCAGGGGGAACCGATCGATCCAGCACAATACATGGTGTTCGAGTAGATCATGGGCATCAAGTCGATCATCGCGAAGCCGTACGCACGATGGATCACCAAGCGCGTGCTGCAGCGCGCATTGGATCCGGTCGGAACGCAGAAGCGGGTATTGAATGACCTGATCGCGAAAGCAGGAGGAACAGCCTTTGGAAAAGATCATCATTTCGATCGGATCACCGATCACGCTTCGCTCGTGCAACAGATCCCGCTTCGCGATTATGAAGGGTTCCGGCCGTACATCGAACGGATCATCGCCGGTGAAAAAGATGTGTTGTGGCCCGGAAGTCCGCTCTACTTGTGCAAGACAAGCGGAACCACAAGCGGTGCGAAATACATCCCGATCACGCGTGAAAGCCTGCCGAACCATCTGGAAAGTGCGAAGCGCGCATTGCTCGCATACATCGCGTACAGCGGCCGATCGCAGTTCGTGGAAGGGAAGATGATCTTTCTCCAGGGGAGCCCCGTATTGGATCGGAAAGGCGCCATCCCCATGGGAAGATTGAGCGGGATCGTGGCGAACCATGTGCCGGCCTATCTGCTGAAGAACAGGCTGCCGAGCTTCGAGATCAACAGCATCGAGGATTGGGAAACGAAGGTTGAAGCGATCGTGACCGGAACGATGAACGAGGATCTGCGGTTGATCAGCGGGATCCCCGCCTGGGTACAGATGTATTTTGAACGGTTGCTCGATCGCACCGGAAGGAGGAATGTGCTGGAGGTGTTCCCGAATTTTTCCCTCTTCGTCTATGGCGGTGTGAATTTCGATCCGTACCGCAGCCGGATGCGCGCGCTGATCGGCGCCGAGATCCCGAGCGTTGAGCTTTTCCCCGCGAGCGAAGGATTCATCGCCTACCAGGATCGCAGCAACGAAGAAGGTCTTCTGCTCGTGCTGGACAATGGGATCTACTACGGCTTCATTCCGATCGAAGCCGGAGTTCCTTCCACCGATCCGCCGATCGGGATCGGCGATGTGAAGCCTGGGATGAACTATGCGCTCGTGCTTTACACCAACGCGGGACTTTGGGGCTACGAGATCGGCGATACGATCCGCTTTGTTTCACTTTCCCCGCCAAGGATCGTCGTGACCGGAAGAACGAAGCATTTCACCAGTGCTTTCGGCGAACATGTTATCGCGGAGGAAGTGGAGGCAGCGATCGCAAAAGCGATCGCTGAACATGCCGCCGAGGTCGCGGAATTCACCATGGCGCCGCAGCTTTCACCGGGGAATGGACTTCCATACCACGAATGGTTCATCGAATTCGCCGTTCCGCCGGAGAATGAGGAAGCGTTCGCGCGATCGCTGGATGAAGCGCTCCAGGAGCGAAACCCCTACTACCGAGATC
>JAEYYE010000104.1 GCA_023430945.1 Bacteroidota bacterium | reverse complement strand
CTGGATCTGCTGCGGCGATAGCTTTTGTTGAAGTTTTTGAAAAAGGCCCTGCTTGAGCATGGGACAAAAATACCCATGAATGAAGCCAAAGCGCCAGTTGAACGATGTATAAAAAGTTTGAAGAGCTTCGATACAAAAACAGGATAGACCCCGATCGGGCGCCTTCCTGCGCAACCAACATCACATCAGGCGTGCGCCCGCATGTGCCCGTGATCCTGCAGCCATCATGGATCGCGTGATCTTTTTACGATCATGGTGCGTTGGGGCATGCTCGATGCTTCTCTGAATCCATCCGATCCGAAACCACTTTTACAGCGTGATCGTGGCGTTCGCTTCCAATGAACGGGAGTGCTCTCTACAACTTCCGATCAGTGCAAGTGCGTGTTCCAACACAAGGATCCGGTGGCATGATCATCGCTTCGATCGGAACATCAATACCGGATTCATGATACGCACCTTATTCCCATTACTGCTATTGGTACTACTCCTTGGGATCCCGGCCGTGACAACAGGCGTGGCCTTCACCGGCCAGGTACTTTTTGCCATGCTCGCCGTGCTTTTCCTGGGAACCCTGGTCGATGCGTTCGCCGATCGGGTACAGGATGAACAATGATCGGCACACGAATGCAACTCCAACTTGGATCGGACTCTTCCGCAGGCACCTGGTTCGCAGCCGGCCTGTTCACGATGTTCGTGGCGATCACCGGCTTGCCGGATCGTGAGGAGCGTGTGGGCGTGATCCCGTCTGAGCATGGGATCTCGATCGGCACACCTCATCAGACCATGATCCCGGATCTGGAGGTGAAGAAGGAACCCTGAGCTATTTCAAGATCACCTTCGTCCAGCGTTTTTCCCTATCGCCATCCATCACCGAAACGTGCAGAAAATAGCTCGCTGCTGAAAGATCCCGAAGATCGATCTCGTTCAACGCCGAAGCAAGAATTCCTTTCAGCACGGATCTACCGGTGGCATCGACCAGCGTGAACCTGCCGCTACGATGGGCACCGATCCCTATGAAGAGCGAGCCATCCGCTGGATTCGGGTAGACCGAGATCCCCATTCCCTGATCGCCCGCTGAGTGATGGCATTCCGAGGTCGCTGAACAATCCCCCGTTCCGATCTGTACCGCATAATCACCTTCCGCCGCAGGGATGAATTGGACTCCTGTAGCGCCTGGTACCGGCTGCATGCCGGAACAATCGATCCATTGGTACGAAGATGCTCCACCCACCGCGATCAAAGTGTCACCGTTATTGATCACCGTGGTGTCCAGTGCCGCCTGCTGCACGCGAAGCAACGTCACGTTCCCGCAATCCAGGGATGCCGCATCGGTGATGATGTGATCGCCTTCGGTATAGCTCTGGCCCTGGTAGGTGAAGGTTGTCTCGTTCCCGCACAACAGCCCTTCGATCGTACCGATGGGCCTGCCGGTGATCTTCACATTATCGAACCTGTTGTTGCCGGAAGGGCCGCCTGTATTGGGGCCAAGGAATTCGATCTTGAACGCCAGATCGGTGTTGTCGTAGGTGGAAATAATGCCATCCAGGGAGAATGTGCGGGTGATATATTGATCGGGAACGGCGTATGGCTCACCGAGCGCGATCCACTCCAACCTCAGCGGATCGATGGTGTAATGGACCTGCTGGGAATCTGCTCCAGCGCTCGTTCGTCGCGTGGCGAAAGAAAGCGTGATGTCCCGGTGACCGTCAGCAGGCGATCCGATCACCAATACCCGATCGGTACTTGGGTCGCGGGCACGAAGTCCCAGTCCAGCCGGCACGTTCTCCAATGCATTGATCGTGGACCCTTCATCGCCCGGGGTCGCATCAAGATAACCGGAACCTGTGCCCTCGTAGGTGATGAGCGCCCCGGTATCATTGGACTGATCGGGTACGATCTGCGCGACCGATCCGCTGGCGAGTGAATTGAAATGCCAGTAATGCACCACCTCGGCAGCACAATAGGGCGCAGGCTCGAATACAGCAGTAACGTTCATCGCCTCTGTCATCGACACCGTGATCACGCTATCCGTGCCCTGCACGGCGCCCTCCCAGTGGCTGAACGCGGATCCCGGAAAGGCGTGTGCGGCGAGTGTGATCGGCACGGTCTGGTAGTACGTGCCGTTCCATGGATAAACAGGTGTGGCCACGCCATGCGTAGTGGGCAGCAGATCGATGGTGTTCACCTTCACCCAGCCTGCATCCACGTCAGAGACATCGACCTGCAGCGCATGTTGCGCGGGCAATTGGAAATAGTCCTGGATCTCGTCGCGGAAACGATCGGCGCGTTGTGATCCGTAATAGACCATCTCATCCACCTCATCGTGCCAGTTCCCGATGTTCCAGGGGGAATCCGGCCAGCGCATGATGTGCTCCACCATATCATCCTGGAGCATCGCACGATGATCCTCGATGATGCCGTTGATCACCTCCGGCCGGAAGGCGGTATTGATCATGTCCGCAGCACGATTGATGTACCCGTGGCGATACTCCTGATTGCGAAGCAGCCTGCGGAACAACAGCGTATGTTCGCCATACACCGGATCGGTGGCCCAGGCGAGCATCGGAGCTTCCGGAGGATGAACGGTGTTCAGGTTGAAACCCCAATCCGTGTCGAACATCAGCCAGCGCCAGCGGCCATCGTGGCCATAAGGCGCATCCGGAACGAATGCATTGGTGCGTTTCCGGTAGGCTTTCCAATTGTTCAGCGGCCAGTCGAAATTCCCGATATAGACCTGCGCCACGTGATAATCGATGTTGTCCTCAATGTCGATCTTGGTCTTCAGATCGGCGAACACCGCGGGATCCATCGGGTCCTGATCGTCGACCTGGTCGAGCAACGCGGACCATGCGATACTGTCGCCGATGGACGCGTACCTGAAACGCTCCACCAGATCGATCTCATTCTCACCAAGACCCAATTCGTTCTCGAAATATTTCTCGTCGTACCGGTCGCGCATCGCGTGCACACCCCAGAATTCGCCACCGAGGAAAAGCACTGCAGGCTGCGCCGATTGCGTGATGAACCTCATATGCTTCAACATGGCCTGAATGGTCATGTCGCGCATGTTGGTAACCGGATCATCGTTGCCGGAAATATGTACGACCAACCGTTTGTGATCGGTATCCGGCCGGTCGGGAAAGATCGCGTAGCCCACATCATCCGGGCCGTACTCCTCCCTGAAATACAAGCGCAGCGATTTGCGCCGGAAGGTCTTCGAGAACGATCCATGGAGCCGGAAACCTGCGTTGTGGCTGAAGGCGCGCTGCCCGGAGCCTGCTTCGAACCATTCCAACGCGATAGGGAATTCGGTATTCCTTGTCCAATTCGCCGGCGTATACCCATCGATCAGGGTGTTGGGGTTGTTGATCCGCCATTGCTCATAGTCGATCCCTGCATTGTAGATCCCGTCCTGGAAGTCGAACAGGTCGCCTTCCTGCGTGATCGCGGAAAGCACCGGGAGGGTGTACGGCGAAAGTCCGTCCGGAGTGAAGAAATAGCTGCTGCCCACCACTTCACTGGGCAGGAAGCCGTTCCGGAAAGCTCTTGCCAGGATCACATGCGCCTTCCGCACGGGCGCCTGGGGCATGTAATTGGCCGGGTGGTACGTGTGCGCCGTGGCCGTGCGCATGCTGAGTTCGTTGGGGCTCGAAGTGGGGTCGGAAAGCGTGAGAGGGCCTGTATACTGATAGGCCCTCATCGTGTCGGTGAACATGGCCCCGATCGTGGGAGAGCCGATGTTCGGGTAGGTGTTCTTGTAGGAATATGTCTGTCCTTGCAGAAATCCAGGGCCTGGCATCGATCCATCGGTACTGTAATAGATGGTAACGGCGGGATCGGGATGAGTGATCGCAAGCGATATGCTCCCGGAATGGAACCCGGCCGGCACCGAGAATGAAGGTGGATCGAGCCTTCCCTGGAAACCGCTTTGCGCGTTCGGGCTGTTGGGACTTGGTGGCGAGAAATACATCCACTGGCCACCTCCATCACCTGCCCTGCCGTAAGAAACATCCGTGAAATGCACGATGGGTGGGATCAGGTCGATCAGCGAGCCGGTGGCAGTGGAAAGCTGGATGTTCTCGCCGGTGGAAGAGAGCTTGAAATTCAAATGGGTGGCACCCCGTGCGGGATCGCCGCTTGCCCAGAGCAATAGATATCCTCCTGGAGGAACGATCAGTTCCGCCGATATCGGAAGGATGTGTTTCGCAGGTTCTTCGGGATCATCGCTCAGGTGCATGCCCGAAACATCGATCGCCGCGCCTGAACTGTTGAACAATTCTATCCAATCCTCTCCTTCGCCGGTAGCGTCCTGCACAATTCCGCTGTTGGCAGCCATCACTTCGTTGATGAAAAGCACGCCTTGTTGCGCGCTCGAACCCAGCGGCGACAATGCGATCAGGGCCATCAGGATCGAATGATGGAATGGCCCGCAAAGCTGAAAAGGAATGGATCGCTTATGTGTGTTCACAGGTGTCGCCACTTACAGTGTGGCCGAAAGTTGGCTCGGCGCTCCGGTAACGGAACGGCCTTAAAAACATACTTATACGCTTCATGCTGTGAACTTCCCTCCTTTCCCGATCCGCCGATCGGCGATCAGATCTTCACGAATTTCCTCCGCACCAGTTGTCCGTGATGTGAAAGATACAGCACATAGGCCCCGCCATGCAAATCTCCAATATCGATCGAGCCGCGCAGGATCGGCAATTGGGCCACGAACCTGCCGTTCATATCAAAGATCCAGGCAGGCAGCGGGCCGAGCGGCCCGGCCGTTGAGATGTGCAGCATATCGGTGGCGGGAACAGGGTGCAATACGATGTCCGGCCCATCGATCTCTTCGACCGACACGTTCACTCCAGTGGATCCTTCCACGATCGCGAGGGTGGAATTCACCGGCTGATCGTACAGGATATCCACGGTGCCCGAAGGCCAGCGCACAACGATCTGCTCCACTTCCGTATCCTGGCCCAGGCCGAAATGAAGATTAAGGCTGCTCATGAAGGCAAAACCATCACCGCTCCGCACTTCGCGCATCTGCGTACCGAGCGCGCTGGTTAGCTCCACCCTTGCACCGATCCCGTTGTAGTTGCTCGCGGTGCCGATCATGTTCAATTTGATCCACTTGTTCCCATTGTCCACACCGAAATGAGCGATGTTGTTGTTCATCACGTCCAGGAAACCGTCGTTGTTCAGGTCGCCGATCGGGCCGTGGTTCATGGGCACGCTCACCGGACTGAACGTCATGTCGCCATTGTTCACCATGATCACTCCCGCACCGAACGTTCCGCCGGCACCGAAGATGTCCAGGAATCCATCATTGTTGAAATCGTGCGTCACATTCTCGATGCTTGTGGCGGTGACCAGGTCGAAGCCCGATCCAGCAGTGACGTCGTTATAGACGCCATTGTCGTTGCGGATCAATTTGTGACCGCCGTTCACAAGGCTGAACGCCCCGACCATCATGTCGAAGTCGCCGTCGTTGTCGTAATCGCCCCATGCGGTGGACCATGTCTGGATATTGTCATCGAGGCCCAGTTCCGGTGCGATATCGGTGAAGGTGCCATCGCCGTTGTTGCGATGCAATTGATTGATGTTCGCAGGCGTGTCTCCACCGCGGCATTTCGAAAGGAAAACGTCCAGGTCGCCATCATTGTCATGATCCACCCAGAGCGATCCGTAATTGCCGCCATCGAACGTGTCGCCGATCCCACCCTGGTTGAAGGTGAGCGATCCCGATCCATCGTTGATGTAATACACGTTGGGGCCGGTATCGTGACACACGAACGCATCGAGATGCCCGTCGTTGTTGATATCCACGAAATTGGTCCGTTGGGAAAACACGTATTCCGGCCCAGTGATCTCGGTGAAGCTCGTACCGTTGTTGTTCGCGACCATGAACGATGTGCCCGATCCGCCGCCATAAAGCAGATCGTTGTACCCATTTCCGTCCAGATCACCGGCTGCGATGCTCCAGGAAGGTGTGTGGTTCGCCGTATCGCACGGATGAATGTTCACCGTGAACCCGGAGGCGGTCTGTTCCACCACGGTGATCGCCGTGGGGCTAACCTTCACGATATCATCCAGGAGATCGCCGTTCATGTCCACCACGCATTTCACCTGCCCCACGAAAGGCAGTTCCTGCTCAATGAACTGGGGTTGTTGCGCAGCCGCAGGCCGCATCGAAGCAAATGCGATCGATAATGACACCAGGGTGAAGTTCTTCATGTCGTGTTCAGTTACAAGGTGGATCGAGCGATCCTATCCAATCGGCGATCAGGTCCACGGCTTCCTGGTGTACCACCGATCGGCCGAGGAGCGGCATTCTTACATTCTCTTCCGTAGCGCTCAACCGGAAATGGATCATCGAGGCGGAAGGATTGCCTGCGGCCACGATATGTGTGATACCGGGATCGACCTGTTCATCGGGAACGATGCAGATCCCGAGGGCCGCCGGATCGATGGTCTCGGTCCAGGCGAGGCGGATCGGGCGGTAATCGCAGTACTTCTGGTCGGAGTGGCAATGCGAACAATTCACATCAAGGTAGGCGCGCACCCGATCCTGCAAGGATCGCGATGCATCCTTCCAATCCGCGATCGGTGCAATGGAGGGATAACCTGGCGCCAGATAGCCTGAAGACACCCATAATGACAGCTGATCGGTAAGGCCATCCGGACGATCGATCATCATCTGCATGTTCTGCGGTTTCGTTCCGATCGGGAATGGCGACGACCCTTCCTTGTGACAGGCCAGGCATTCGGCCGTGGATGGAATGCGGTAATCCACGTACTGTTGCATACCAAGATTATCGATCCATGCCACATCCGTATAACTGCCCTCCAGATCGAAGTAAGCTTCGGTCTGTTCTGCATTCCAAACATAATTGGCGAACTCCCAGGCCCCGTTCCGCTTGATCATCAACCGTGTCTCGATCACGCGGCGATCGTTCAAAGGAAGAACACCATCGTAGAAGAAGTTCTTGATCAATATGGTGCCATCATCGAATGCAAAAGGCGCGTCATCCGCGACATATTGCGCCTGTGAACCCGCACGCATCCAGATGAAGCGCGATTTTTTCGCATGATCGGTGAAGAGCGGCGTGATCACTTCGTAAGGTAGTACGCCCTGCACCGGTTGAAGGTTCCTGAGCGGCTGGCCGAAGAATCCATATTCGGAAAGCCTCGCATACGGCAAGGCGTCCTCATCATAGCTCACAGGCGAACCATTGTTTACCCCGCCCCCCGGCGCTGGTGGATCGCTCTCCCTTGAGCAGGAGAACAGAAGCACCATACCGGCGAGCATGAGCAGCAGGGATCTTCGCATCGGTTCTCGTGGACCTCGAAATGTAAGACGACGACGCGATCGATGACGCTGCCCGCGTGCGAATTGGGAACATGGATCGGTGGATCGGAAAAAGAAAAGAGGCGCTCCCGCGCCCCTTTCAAAAAGTCGGATCCCGGATGGGATCACCGGCCGGAACCGATGTTATCGATCATGCGCTTCACATCGTCCTTGGTCTTACCGAGCTTTTCCTGCAACCGCCCGAACAGTTCGTCCTCACGACCTTCCTGGTAGGTGAGATCATCGTCGGTAAGGTTGCCGTACTCCTGCTTCAGGCGGCCCTTGATCTGGTTCCAGTTCCCTTTCAATTTATCTTCTTGTGCTCCCATTGTTATAAGGATTTTTGGATGAACGCGGAGCAACAAGCACCGTGCTGATCAGAATTCAGCGTTCTTCGGCGTCCTTGGGAATGGGATCACGTCCCGGATGTTGCCCATGCCGGTAACGAATTGCACAAATCGTTCGAGGCCAAGGCCGAAACCGGCATGCGGCACGGTGCCGAACCGGCGTGTATCAAGGTACCACCAGAGCTCTTCCGCCGGAACGCCCATCTCCTTCATGCGTTGCTCCAGCACATCGAGCCTTTCCTCGCGCTGGCTTCCGCCGATGATCTCGCCGATCCCCGGGAAAAGCACGTCCATCGCGGCCACGGTCTTTCCTTTTTCCGAAAAGCCCAGATCGCCAGGGCCATTCGTTCGCATGTAGAACGCCTTGATCTGGGCAGGGTAACCCGTAACGATCACCGGTTTCCTGAAATGCTTTTCCACCAGGTAACGCTCGTGCTCGCTTTGCAGGTCCACGCCCCACTCCACTGGGAACTGGAATTGTTTCTTCTGGTAAGGTTTGCTGCGTAGCAGGATATCGATCGCTTCACTGTAGGTGATCCGTTCGAACGGATGCCCGAGAACGAATTTCAATCTCTCGACCAGCCCCATTTCCTGCCGTTGTGCCTGCGGCTTCTGCGCTTCTTCCTCCTTCAACCGCGCGTCCAGGAAATCCAGATCGTCCGCGCTGTTCTTCAATACGCGATCGATGAGGTGCTTGCAAAGTCCTTCCGCCAGATCCATATCACCCTTCAGATCCATGAATGCGGCCTCGGGTTCGATCATCCAGAACTCGGCAAGGTGCCTTGTGGTGTTGCTGTTCTCCGCGCGGAACGTCGGTCCGAACGTGTACACTTTCCCGAGCGCCAACGCGGCCAATTCTGCCTGAAGCTGGCCACTTACTGTCAATCGCGATTCTCTTCCAAAGAAATCCTCCTTGAAATCAACTTCGCCTTCCGGCGTCCCTTTCGGATCGAGAACGGAAACGCGGAACATCTCCCCCGCCCCTTCCGCATCGCTCGCGGTGATGATCGGGCTGTGGAAATAATTGAATCCATTGCGATCGAAGAATTCATGAATGCCGAAACTCACCTGGTGGCGGATCCTGAAAACAGCACTGAACGTGTTCGTCCTGAAACGCAGATGGGCATTCTCGCGCAGGAATTCCAATGAATGCTTTTTCGGTTGGATCGGATACTCCTCCGGATCACTATTGCCCAGCACTTCCACCCGATCCACCTGCAACTCCACGCGCTGGCCGCTGCCTTTGCTGGGAACAAGCGTGCCCGTGCACATCACCGATGCGCTCGTCGTGAACAGCGCCCGGATCGATGCATCGACCTTTTCCTGATCGATCACGCACTGCAGGTTCCGGATGGTACTTCCATCATTGAGCGCGATGAAACGATCGTTGCGGAAAGTGCGCACCCAGCCTGCCACGGAAACGGTGGCGTCGGTGAGCTTCATATCATCAAGTGCCTGCTTTATCGAGATGCGTTCCATGTATTCGGTGCGGATCGGGGCGCAAAGATGGCGACACATCGCGATCGGCCCGTTCGTTGGTATGCATCGGCAAAGCGAGAACGATGAGCGAAGAAAGATCACTCCACGGCAACAACGCGATCCGGAAGATCAAGGAGATCGCCGATGAAATGCCGATCTGCATGTTCCTTACACGATTGAGCGATCGCCCGATACCATCACGGCCAATGGCAACACAAAAAGTCGATGAAGATGGGACGATCTGGTTCCTTAGTTCGAAAAGCAGCATGAAGGACCATGACATCTCTTCCGATCCAGCGGTACAACTGATCTACTCCAACATGGAGGATTCCGAATACATGAGCGTGCTGGGAGAAGCGGAGGAACTGGACGACATGGACCTGAAGCGCGAGCTCTGGACGCCGATGGCGAAGACATGGTTCCCCAATGGTGTGGAAGATCCCGATCTGGCCGTGCTGCGTGTGCGGGCGAAGGAAGGGTACTACTGGGATACGAAGAGCGGAAAGATCGTTTCCATGATCAAGATCATGGCCTCTTCGCTTACAGGCGGCGGGAAGGACGATGGGATCGAGGGAAAGCTTGCCCCCTGATCACTTCTTCATGGGCACCCACACACGTGAAGTCTCCACGTTGGTGAATGTGCCTTCCTCCGAGATGTTCATGATCCAGCGCGCCCCGTAGCCACGTTTTCCGCGGAAGCCGAAATCGATCGACCAGCGGCCATCGTTCAGGTTCACCACTTCAAGCACCAGGGTGCGTCCGTTCAAGCGATCCTGCAATGGACCTAACGGCCCGAATATGTCCATGAGGCTCACGCCTCGATCGAGTTCGGTATTCACCAATTCGACCTCGGGGATGCTGTCGATATCGTAGCGGACAACGCGGAAGAAGGACTTGATGTCACTTTCCTCCAACAAGGCCATGGCACAATACAGGCGCTGCTGGCATTCGGTCATTTCAGGAAGTGCACGCATGTGGAGCTGGTTGTTCGAATTAACCGGACCCGATCGAACGGTCCTGCCCCCTTCTACGGAACTTATTGAAAAAAGGATGTTAGTTCCTTCTCTCTTCCTGCCGTTCACTGCGGATCATGGCAATTGATGCAGGCGCGTCGCGGTGGGGATCACCCCCCCGATGTTCTGCAGGATCGGATCCCGATCATTGTTGGGACCTGCGTAGCGCACGATCCCATCCATGTTCACATCGCTCACATGGTACCCGATCGAAACTGCCGTTGGGATCACTCCGCCGATCTGCTGCAGGATGCGATCGCGATCGTTGTTGGCTCCCACGTACCTGATCACGCCATCGGCAAGCACATCGCCGGCCCAAAGTACGCGCACGCCGTTGGGCATGATCCGCCCTGCCTCGACGCCATTGGTGGCCGTGCCGGCAAGGGTGAAGTCGAGCCATGCCTCGTGCGGCCCCAACTGGATCGGAGCAGCCGTGCGAAGGCCGAGGTGGTTCCTGTGCCTCACGGCGACGTGATATTCGCCATTGGGCACATCGAAGAGAAGCCGGGTCGATCCGTTGATCGCGACGATGTCGCCATCACGTTCCAGCAACGCGCATTCCGTGGCCATGATCTGCCCAGGAGCACTCGCGTTCCTCAACTCCACCAACACCCAATCCACCACGGCATTGCTTCCGGTGATCGACATTCTTGAAGCGGGGACCGTTTCGCCACCGCTGCCGACCTGCGTAAAGCCGAGGGTCGTATACGGTTCGGTGAGCGGTACATGGCCTCCTGCACGCAGATCATCGCGCATCAGGTTAAGGGAATTCACATATGCCCCCTGCAGATTCGCACGTACACGAACACTTGGCGGACAATCCTGCCAGCGCACAAGGGCCGATCCCGGGATCACTGTCGGCGTATTGTTCGAAGGCGTTTGCCAGCGCAGCGCAAGATGATCGCCACCGGTGCCTTCCTTATGCAGCACTTCGATGTAATAGTAGGCTCCCGCCTGGAGTTCAATGGCCCCGCTCACCTGCGATGGATACTTGTCGAATTCCGTGGCGCCGGTCCAGCCGGGCACGCTACAGATGATCCGTTTGTGACGCGCCTCCGCATTCAGGCCGAGGTACGCTTCGGAAGCATCATCGCTGGTGATCGTGAAGATGTAACTGCCAGTTTGCGGGGCCACGATGAATCCGCGATAGCGAGCACCATAGTTATCGGCCGCATTGGTAGGGCCCTGCAAGCTCGTGGGGAACGTGGTGGAGTTTGGCGGGCCGGCAAAAGCCGCACTGTTGGTGAGCGACGCCACCGTCGATCCGTTGACGTTCGTCCAAAGTTGCCGCGTGATGCTGCCCGCAGCCCCTGCACAAAGCGGCGGATCGAGCGTGATCACACTGATCACCTTGGTGGCCGATCCGGTCAATCCATCATCATCCGTCACCGTGAGCGTGACAACGTGATCGCCCGTCTCCGTGAAGATCTTTCCAGGATTCGGCGATGTGCTGAACGTGCCATCTCCAAAGCTCCATTGGTAGCTCACGATCTCCCCCGGATCGAAGGAACCCATACCATTGAAAAGCACATTCAGCGGTGGCAGGCCTGCCGTGCTATTGGAATTTATCACGGCCGTTGGAGCGATCGCATGGCAGCGCGGATAGAGCGACTTGCTCACTTCGGTCGAAAGTCCGCCCGCATCGGTCACGCGAAGCCTGATCGTATAACTGTATTCTTCACCATCGCAACCCACGCCGCTGATCACCGTACTTGTCACCGGGTCGTTATCCACCGGTTCAGGATGTGTATGCGTGTTGTGATGGAAGATCGTGCGCCATTCGTACGTGAGCTGCCCCGGGCCATGTTCAGCATCGATCACACTGGCCTGCAGCTGGATCACCGTATCAACACCTACAGGATAGAAGATGCCGTTCGCGAAACTGGTGATATCCACCGACGGAGGCGTATTGTTCAACGAGACCAACAAGTTGGTCGAATTCTGCTGACCGCTGCCATCTGTTACGGTGAGGGTGACATTGTAGCTGGTGGGAACGCCCGGCGGCGCTGTGAACACATGGGTCGGGTTCATCGCCGGGCTGGTCTGGCCATTGCCGAAATCCCAGAGATAGGTCAACGTGGGCGATTCCATGTCGCTGCTCTGGCTTCCATTGAAATTCACCGTGAGCGGACCGGCGCCGAACTGTACGCTTTGGGTCGCCACGGCAACCGGCGGCTGATCCACGTTCAGCGTATAGCAGATGCGCCTGATCTCATTCGCATCGTAGCTGATGTACCAGATGCAACCATCGGGACCTGCGCCAAGCCATGTTACCGCGCCAAGACCTGCCGCCATATCGTGCACGCTCACTGGCGCGCCATCGGCATCGATCACGAAACGCTTGATCCAACCCCCCACATAATCGGCATTGAAAACGCTGTTCTGGTATTCCGGCGGAAAGTTGAGCCCTGCCATGTAGGGGCCGCCGATCGAGGCCCATCCGCCGAAAAGCGGACCAGGTACCGGTGAGGCCGGATCGGTGAGGTTGTAGGTCACCGCTTGGTCTCCGCTGAAAGCTCCCACGCGTGACTGGTTGCCATGCCGCCAATCGATCGCCGGCCTGGCGTGGAAATATTTCGGGACATTGTTCGGTATCTGCACGCTCGGATCGCACGGGTTCGGATGTGCGTTGAGATGCACCGGCGTTGCCTGCTTGATCAGATCCTGGAAATGGAAGAACTGCTGATCGCAGATCACGCCATCGAACATCGGGTTGGGCGTATCCTTGTTCGGGGTAAGGGCCGTCATGTACGAAGGCAGCGGATCGAACCCTTCAAAGAGCGGCCAGCCGAAATTCATTCCGGGTTCGGTGCACACATTGAATTCCTCCCAAAGGTTCCAGCCCACATCGCCGATCAGCAGTGTGCCAGGCTGCCCCAGGGATGGATCGGAACTGCCGGAGCCTGGCTGCACGGTGAACCGATACGGGTTTCGCAGCCCCATGGCCCAGGCACGTGAGACCGGTGAGCGCGGCTGCGCGGGATCGTACCATGGATTGCTCGGCAAGCCATTGCCGGTGTTCGGATCGAGCCGCAGTATCTTTCCGTTGAAGCTGTTACGCAATTGTGCCCGCAACGCACCAACGTTCTCCGCTTCGCGGATGATGCTGTCCGCGAGCGCCTGTGCGAAATAGGTCTCCGAAGCACTGCCGACATCGGTGCTCGCGTAGCTCGCGCCATCGCCGATCGAGGCGAGCAAGGTACCATCCGTACCGAACGCCAGGGTGCCCGTGCTATGTGATTCGTGAAGGATCGCGGGGCCGGTCTTCTTCGTTTCACCCAGCAGCACCAACCTTGAATTCGGATCCACCGAATTGTAGCCTGGCGCCACGGCAGTATAGCGCGTGATCCGCATCACCGTGGCGGATAGGTATTGATTGGTGGAGACATTGTAGGCGGGTGTTCCGAAATTCAACAGATGATGGCGATCCACTGCATACATCAGGTAGATGCGGCCATTGGTCTGGAATTGTGGATCCAGCGCGAAACCCAACATGCCATGATCACGCCAGTTGCCCACCTCGGCCCGCAGATCGATCAACGGATCGGGAAGGCGCACTCCGTTCTCCATGATCCACACCATTCCACGCTTCTCCCAGACATAGGATCGGCCTGCCGCATCCCACGTTACGCCCACGGGATCGGTCCAACCACCCAGCACCAATGCGTCATTGAATCCCGGAGGTACCGACTGCGCTGCGACCTCGATCGAAAAAAGTAGAAGGAACAAAGAACTGAAGGGTACTGACTTCTTCATGGTCCCGGTGGCTGCAGGCCCGGATCGGACCTGATCTTCAGAGCATAAAGGTCCATCCGCAATGCGGGATTGTCAAGCGAACGATATCAACCGATCATGGCGCACTTCCGCGGATCGATGCACGTCATACCTTTAAAGCTTCCCGATCAGGTATGCGAACGAATCTTCTCCTTCTTCTTTCACTTGTGCTCTCCGTTTCCGCGAATGCCCAGGATCCGTGCGATGGGCTGGTGGTCGATTTCACCTTCGCGCCAGATCCGAACGGGATCGCTTTCACCGATGCATCGCAGGTGGCCGGGGCGATCACGTGGTACCAATGGACGTTCGGCGATGGGAATATCTCCTTCGTGCAGGATCCGGTGCACAACTTCGCGGTCAACGGGATCTACGAGGTCTGCCTTACGATCGGCACATCCATCGAAACTCCCGAAGGCACCGTGCAATGCCTCGATTCCACGTGTTACATGGTGGAATACAATGAAGGCGGTTTCAGTTGCGATCAATACGAGGCTTCGTTCACTTCAGAGGCCACTGAAGGAAATACAGTGGTCTTCTTCAGCACGAGCGATCCGCCGGGCGGCAACCAATTCTGGCAGTTCGGCGATGGCGATTCCGGCGCGGGACAGCAGGTAACGCACACCTTCGATACCACTGGGGTTTTCACGGTCTGCCTGGTCTCATCCATCTGGAACAGTTCCACGGATGAATTCTGTACCGATGCGATCTGCCTGCCTGTCGTTGTGGGCGACACCCTGGACTGTGACGGCCTCGTACCAACGTTCTCCGGAACAGTGGTCGAAGGCACTACCATGATCTTCGAGCAGACGACTGAACCACCGGCGATCGCCTATTCCTGGGACCTGGGTGATAACACCTCGGCGATCGGACCCATGGTCGAACACACATATGCCACGGGCGGTACTTACCAGGTGTGCCTCGGTGCGGGCTGGTGGAATGAAGTGGCGCAGGATACCTGCTGGAACTACACCTGTGATCTGTTCAATTTGATGATGCCCGAGGAATGCGATCCTGCGGTGCAGATCGGCTTCGGATGGTCGCAAAGCGATGGCCTTGTCTCCTTCCTTGCGGATGGATCGGTGGAAGCCGGAGGTTATTTCTGGGACTTTGGCGATGCCGGAACTGCGACCGGCGCCATGGCCGAACAGGAATTCCTGTTCGGCGAGCATGTGGTCTGCCTGGAAAGCTGGTATCTGCCGAACGCGATCTCGGATACCTGTTGGACGATTTTTTGTGACACGATCGTTTCAGCATCAGGCTCCACGGATTGCAGTTCGATGGATCCGTCCTTCACCTCATCGAGCCTTTCCGCCGGCGTGGAGCTTATCAACACATCAAGCGTGCCCGGTCTTCCGATCGCGATCGAATGGAGCTACCAAGGCGATCCGATCGGAACCGGCAATGAATTGACCTACCCGTTCCCGGCGCCGGGCGATCATGAAGTTTGTCTCACCATCACATCGATCATCGGTCCGATCGGTTCACCGGACACCTGCGTTGCCACGCATTGCGACATCGTTACATGGGTCGGCGCCGACCCATGTTCGGGGCTGGAAGCCACTTTCATCGGCGTGGAGAATGGACCGCTGCAATGGATCTTTGAAAGCACGACCTCCGTTGGGCCGGGAGGGCTGATCTGGGATCTTGGCGATGGCACCACGGCGATCGGCGGGACCGTGGACCACACTTTCGATCTTCCGGGGGATCACGAGGTCTGCCTTACCGCATGGTGGTGGAATGAAGCGCTTCAGGACACCTGCTTCAGCACCACCTGCGAATTGTTCACCGTGAACGGCCAGACCGGTTGTGATCCGGCCTTCGCCATTGAATTCACGTGGGAGCAGAATGCCGGCCAATTCTCCTTCAACGCGACCACGCAACCGATCGAAGGGCAGGTGATCTGGAACTTTGGCGATGGCACCACAGGCGCCGGCAATGCGGTGGATCATCTGTATGAACCTCCCGGACCTTACCAGGTCTGCGCGATCGCATGGTACTGGAACGAACCCACGCAGGATACCTGTTGGGCGGAATCGTGCCAGGAAGTGGATTGGATCACCGGCGGCTGTGATCCAGGTTTCATCGTGGAGATCTCCGCGGATCCTGATGGCAACACCGTGACATTCACAGCTTCGACTTCCCTGCCGGCCATGGGACACAATTGGGATCTCGGCGATGGCAGCATTGCTTCAGGTGGATCGGTCACACATGTGTTCGAGCCACCCGGACCGTATGAGGTCTGTGTCGATTCCTGGTACTGGGATCAAGCTTCCGGCGATACGTGCTGGGCCGAGGCCTGCATCACGGTGGATCCATTCGTAGGCATGGCCGAGGAACAACTTTCAAATTCGATCGTGATCCATCCGCAACCGGCCCGAGATGCGATCATGATCGATGCGACCCGGGGATCCGATCCACCAACAGCATTGCAGCTTTTTTCCACCGATGGAAAAGCAGTGAGGAGCGACCGGCCGGACAGATGGCCGATCCACCTTTCGATCGGTGACCTGCCGGCCGGCGTGTACATCCTTCAACTTCATTTTGATGATCTGCGGATCCACCGCAGCGTGATCATCCAGTGAATCGCTGCATTGTGTACCTGCTTCGTTCCTTATTGGTCATGATCGCGATCGGTTCGGCCGCGCTACCATTGCAGGCGAAGGAATACATCGTTCCGGCCGGTGATGTAGGCGTGTACTTCAAGGACCTTCCCGCTGACGCGACCGCGCTTTCCTTCTCTGCAGCATCGACCTACACGAGTGAAGGCGATATCGTGCTTCCTGATATCCCATTCCTGGTGATCGATGGAAAGGGCTGTACGCTGAAGCTCGGCAGGAATTCCAATGGTTTCACACGGCATGTCTCCGATCAGAAAGATGCTTCGCGCAAAACATCGAGCCGATATCTGATCAAGGATTTCGCGTCGATCGAAGGTGGGCGAAAAGGCGTTGATCTGAAGGCGACCCTGGGCAGCGTGATCGAGAATTGCCGATTCCGCAGCCAGACGGAAGCCGCGATCGATCTGCGTTTCTGCCTGATCGCCCGGATCGAAAATGTGCTGGTAACGGCTCCGGTGGAACAAGGGATCGTGGTGCGCCATGGCGATTGGCCGGGCGCAACGGCCACGAACAGCCAGAGCAACAGCACGGTGCTAGATCAATGCCGGGTGTATTGTGCGATAACCACCAGCAATGCCTTCGCGGTGATCAACAGCGGCGGGGTTCGCATGGCCGATTGCATTTCAGAAGGCGAAGCCGCCGATCGTGACCTCTTCCTCAGCGCCACGATGGATGGTGATGAAAGCAAACGCGCCGGTAACCCGGTCGTAAAGTCATTCACGTTGGAGAATTTTCACATCGAGCACCGCCTGCGGAAACATTCGATCTATGTGAACATGCCGCCAAAAGCGATCGTTTCGCTCTCGAACATCTACTGGAACAGCCCGCAGGAAAAGCCCGTTATCCTTTATGTTTCAGGTCAATTGAACCTGATGGACCTCGGGTGGTGGCGATCGGACCTGATGGTACATACCCGCGTGGAATCACCGCGGATCAATGTGATCAGGTGTCCCAGCGGTTTGAACACCGGCGATAAAATGCTCCGGACCACGACCCGTGCGGGGTCTTTTGCGCTCGCCGATCCATTGGCCGGGAACGCTGAATTGAAGTTGCAATTTGTGCGCATCATTGAAAGTTCCTACTGAATGAAAGATTGAAAAGGCGGCCATCAGGCCGCCTTTTCTGTCCTTCCCATGGATGGTCAAGCCTCGGCTGTTTCGGCCGCGCGATTCGCAAGAAGCTGGAAATCGTTCATCACCACCTCGGTCACGTAGCGCTTCGTGCCATCTTTCGCTTCATAGCTGCGATGCACCAGGCGTCCTTCCAGCGAAACAGGCGACCCTTTCCGCAACACCTTCTCCACTGCCTCGGCGGTGCGTCCCCACGCCACCACGGTATGCCATTGCGTGTCGTTCACGCGTTCGCCGCTCGCATTGCGGTAGGTATCGTTCGTGGCTACTGACATCCGCGCCACCTTTCTCCCCTTGGCAAGTTCGCGCACTTCCGGATCGAAGCCCAGGTTTCCGATCAAACTTACTTTGTTCTTCAGCGTGCTCATCTTCTTCTCGTTTTTTGTTTTTTGCTTTTCGTACCGGAACCGGAGCTGAACCCGAATTCCGGTGGCAAAACTCCAGCGGCTCCGAGCGCCGACTCGTACGATAACCGTTTGCAGCCGTTCATAACCGTTTGTCACCGGTTGTTTGGCGGCTTTGAGGGTCGATCCAAGCCTGGCGTACCTTTCTTCTGCCGCCGAGGCAGCGTTCCTTCAGCGGCAGGCGTCTACGGGATTGAAGGCCTTTACTTCGGGAGTTGTGAGTGAACGGGAGCTGATCCAAGGCTGCCTGCGCGGCGATCGCCGCTGCGAGGAGGAGTTGTACCGCACACATGCGCGGCGCATGTACGGGGTATGCCTTCGTTATGCGCGCCACGAACTGGAGGCGCAGGATATGCTGCAGGAAGGCTTCATCAAGGTCTATGAGAAGCTCAGGGATTTCCGCATGGAGGGATCCCTGGAAGGCTGGATCCGGCGGATAATGGTGCATACTGCGATCAACCATTATCGCAAACGATCCTTCCAGATGGAACAGCTCGGGTTGGATCGCACGCCTGAGCGGGCGGTGGGCGCATCGGCCATGGAGACCCTCGGCGAAAAGGAATTGCTCGCCTTGGTGGCCGCCCTGCCCGAAGGTTACCGCATGGTGTTCAACCTGTACGCGCTCGAAGGGTTCGACCATGCGGAGATCGCCTCTATGCTCGGGTGTGGCGAAAGCACTTCACGAAGCCAGCTATCAAAGGCGAGAAGGATGTTGCAGGAGAAGATCAACGAAACGAAAGAACATGTCCACGCGGGAAGAACATCCCCTAGATGAATTTTTCCGGCGTTCGCTCGCGAACACGGAAGCCGATCCGCCTGCGGAGGTGTGGGCGGGCATACAAGCTGCGCGACACCGGCGCACATGGTGGCAGCAATGGTTCCGCATGAACGGGATCCTTCTGCTGCTCGTTCCCGCTGCCGCCTGGGTGACCTATGCTGCCTGGCCCGATCGGAACACAGGCAAGGGGCGTGACGCAACACCTGATGACGATCGGATCGCTGTGGCCGGGATCGCTCCTGAGACCACTTCAGCGATGTTGGCTGCGGATGAAGCATTGATCCATAGGGAACAGCAGATCCGCGCAGGTGTGAATTCCGGGGATCCGGAACAGGCTTCGATCCACTCCCAGGAAAGTACGATCGATAACGTACCCGATGTGCTTTCTTCAGATTCGCCGATGCGATCGGAACCGGGGAACTCTTCGGTCCAGCCTGAAGAAAAGACCCACACAGAGGTGGTGGATCACTCAGGTGAACTTTCCGTTCAGCTGACCTCCGAACGCACAGCAGGAAAAGCAGATCCGGGAGATCGATCGATGCAGCAAGGAGCGATTGCACACGACACAGGCCTTCGAAATACAATGGCATCAGCGATCGACCTTCCCGATCCGTTCGCTTATTACATCTCACCCCTGCCGATCGGTTTGGCCTACGGATCGCTTTCCGGTGAACCTAAAACTGTTCCGGCGCCTTCGGCCTATGTTCTTCCGAAAGGGGATTGGATCCTTTCCCTCGTCATCGGCACCTCGGATGTGAAGCGTGACTGGCGCGGCACCGATCGGCCGCTCGTGAAGGCCTTGGACGATGCGGAGGCGCATACAACGACGTATGGTTTCGGCATACAGGCCGGACGCAGCTATCGCTCCGGATCCGGTTTCAGTGTCGGGCTGATCAACGAACGATCGGAGCAGCAATTCTCCTACACGGATCGCCGCACCGAAGTGTCGCAACACGTGGTGAACTACATCGTAACACTTGATTCGGAAGTGTTCATTAGCGATCCGGATACGATCGACCAGGTTACCACGGTGGAGCAACGCTATCAGGACATCGATCGCAAAACGGTGTATCGGGTCCCCTTGGAAGGTTTCTACCATCTATCCGCTGGACGGCTTTATTATGGTCCGCGCGCCGGGGCTTCGCTGGAATTCACCCATGTACGGCAGAAGTATTCGCTCGTGAACGACCCCGATGGTCCCCGTATCGAAGTGGGAAGCCTTTCCCGCACCGAACTACGGTCACGGTACCCTGCCGTGCTCTCCGGATCGATCGGCGTTGATCTGGGCTACCACCTGGCCGAGAACTGGTCCTTCGAACTGTCACCGGTCTACATGGCGGGTATTCTTCCGCTCACGGGAACAGGAGATGTGTGGGCAGCACCTTCACGCCTCGCTGTGCAATTCAGGCTCCATCATCATTTCACAACGAAGCTCCGTAAATGATCACGCGTTCGATATTGATCTTCACCCTTTTCGCACTTTGCGCAATGCGACCCGAAGCGCAGGTGCTTTCCGAAGGAATGCCCAAGGGCGGAGGAACCTTCAGTGATTGCGACAGCTCGCTCGTGGTGGATCTCACCGTTTCGCCGCTCGGTGACTTGGAACAATCCTTCACGGCCTTGATCGAACCTGGGAACACCACCGTGCTCGGCACCACCTGGACATATTTCACCGATGAACTTCAGCAGCAGGACGGCGCGGAGATCACTGTTACGTATCCCGCTCCTGGAGAAGTCCCGGTATGCCTTACTGCCAGCGCGATCGACCTTTCGAGCATGGAAGCTTGCAGCAGCACGACCTGCCGGTTCGTGGAGATCTTGCAGGACCCCTCCTGCCTCACGTTCGAGCCGGATTTCACGATCGCTTCGGTGCAGGGGAACACGATCATATTCGAGGAAACGAGCGTTGGTGATTCTGCGACCTACTTCTGGACGTTCAATGAAGGCCTGACCGCCGTCTCGTCGAACACCTTCGATGGACCTGGTCCGCACAAGGTTTGCCTTACGCAGATAGGCCCAGACCCGGTCAATTGCACCAGCACGATCTGCAAATGGTTGTATCTCGGGCCGGGAGATGTGCCGTGCGACCAGGTCGTGGCTCCGGGGTTCCTCCGGTTCCAGCAGGAGAATTTCGTGGTTGTACTTGACACGTCGATCGTTAGCGGACAGAACAGCAGCATCCATTGGGACTTCGGTGATGGCTACACGGCTGAAGGCCCGATCGCCGTGCACGAATATCCGCCCAGTTGGAACCAGTTCCAGCTATGCGCGCAGATCGATGTCTGGGGGCCGCTCGTGGCAGATACCTGCATGGTTCAACGCTGTGAAATGATCGATCTCGGCGGTTCAGTGGCCGGGATCGAGGGGATCGATGCCCATGATCTTATCATTGCACCCAATCCGGTGAGCGACAGGCTCTGGATCAAGGGCGCGGTCGCTCCGGCTGCGTCCGTTCTCATCTGGGATGGCAAGGGCCGGCTGGTGTACCATGAAGCATCAGAGGTCGTTGGATCGAACCCGATCGACGTGAGCAGCTTGAGCCCCGGCCTGCATACCATTCAACTGCGTGCGGCCGGCACAATGCGCACCGCGCGGTTCATGAAACTTTAAGTTCACCGGGCGGACATTCCGGGCTTCCTGCAAGACCGGCCGGGGTGATCCTTTCATTCTATCTTTAGCCGCTTTTCCGAACGAAAAGGCAAGGAACCAGGATCATTATGAGCAAGAACACCATACTTGTACCTACCGATTTCTCGAAAGTTGCCGATTGTGCGATGAACCATGCGCTCAAGCTGGCCGAACACACTGATGGACAGGTGTACCTGCTGCACGTGGTAGCGGGCAGGAACGATGTGGCCGAAACAAGGCGGAAATTGCAGGTGGAGATCGAGAAGGCGCACCGCGAGAATTCGAAGGTGCCGGTACGTGAGCTCGTGCGCATCGGTTCGATCTATGACGATATAGGCGATGCCGCATCCGAGATAAATGCCGACCTGATCGTGATGGGCACCCATGGCATGCGTGGCATGCAGTTCATCACCGGCAGCCGGGCGCTGCGTGTGATCACCAGTTCGAAGGTGCCGTTCATCGTGGTGCAGGAGCGGCGGATCAAGGAAGGTGGCTATGATTCGATCGTGGTGCCGTTGGACCTTCACAAGGAGACACGGCAGAAGCTCACCCTCGTGGCGGAGATGGCCAAGGCGTTCAACAGCAAGGTACACCTGATCACACCCCGCGAGGATGATGAGTTCCTGCACAATCAGTTGCAGAACCATATCAAGTTCGCCAACCAATTCCTTGGTGAACGCGGGATCTCCCATGATGCCACGATCGCACAGGAGGATAGCGGCGATTTCGTGAAGGCCGTGGTGCGCCACGCCGTGAACGTGGATGCCGACCTGATCGCGATCATGAACATGGCCCAGGGGAACATCTTCGGTGTGCTCGGTGTTCCATATGAGCAGGAGGTGATCACCAATGAAGCGATGATCCCGGTGATGTGCATGAATCCGCGCGAGGTCTCCACCGGCGGCGGCTGGACCTTCCAGTAGTCCGATCTGAAAGGTCACAGACCGGAAAGTTTCGATCCGCTCGCCTCAGGCGCGCATTCCCATCACCAGAATGTCGTCCACCTGTTCGTGGGCGCCGCGCCAGCGATTGAACGCTTCCTGCAGCATGGTGCGCTGCTTCTCCACCGGCTCGTTGCTGATCTGGAGCAGTAGTTCGCGGAAGCGCCGGTACAGGAACTTCTTGCCTTTTTCACCCCCGAATTGATCGGCATATCCATCCGAGAAGACGTACACCATGTCATCGGGTTGAAGCTGGATCCTGTGATCGGTGAAGCTCTTTCCATTCAGGTCGATGCTGCCGATCGCGTTCTTGTCCGGTGGATAGCTCAGCACTTCGCCGTTACGTACGATATAAAGCGGGCAGTTGGCACCTGCATATTCCAGGATCCGCTTCCGTGGATCGAGCGCACATAGCGCCATGTCCATCCCATCGCGCACCAGGTATTGTTCCCGATCCTTGTGCAACGCATCGAACGCGATCTTGTTCAGGTCCTTCAACACTTCCGACGGGCGCGATCGCCCCCTTTCCTTCACAGCCTGGTTCAATCCATTGTGGCCGATCAGGCTCATGAACGCGCCGGGCACGCCATGGCCAGTGCAATCCACTGCGGCGAAGATCACCTTCTCTTCCACCTTTTCGATCCAATAGAAATCACCGCTTACGATGTCCTTCGGCCGGTAATAGACGAAGGAGTTCGGTAGCAGTTCCTTCATGCGCCGATCGGGCGGAAGGATGGATTCCTGCAATCGTTTAGCGTAGCGGATACTGTCCGTGACGTTCTTGTAGAGCTCGACCACTTTGCGGCTCTGGCGTTCCACTTCCTCCTTCTGGCGTACCACCTCCTCGGTACGTTCCATCACTTTCATCTCCAGTATCCTTTCCCTCTGGCCGAGTTCATCGCGCATCTTCAGCAGTGCGTGGCCCAGCACATCCTCTTCGCTCAAGGGCTGGTAATCGGCCTCGAAATCACCGGCGGCCACCGCGTGGGAGAAATCCGTGGTTCGCCGCAGGCCTTCCACAAGGGAAGAGAGCGCCTTGCTCATGTCGCCGATCTCATCGTTGGTGGTGCGCACACGTGTGCGTGGGAAAACACCGCGGCCGAGGCTGAGCAGAACGCTCCTGAGCCGCTGTACCGGTGTAACGATGCCGCGCACGATGAAAAGCGCCACGAGCACGCCGATCACCACCAGCGCGATACCCATGTACAGCACGAAGAACTTCAGCGAATCGAAGCTGCGGATCATGCCACCGCCCAGTTCCTGCCGTTTGGCCTCCTGCATCCGGAGAAGACGGTCCAGTTCGTTCAGCACCGTGGTCATCTGCTGGTCCAACGGGCCGCCTTCCTCGGCGAGGTCGTTGCGCTCCATGTGGATGAACGGATCGCTGTAGCTTTCAAGTGAAGGGAGAAGCTCCTTGATGCAATCGTGCATCTTGAAGAGCTTGTTCATCTCCGTGGTGATGTGGCTCATCAGCGCGACCTCCTCCTGGTCCCAGTTGGCCATGAGCGTATCGATCCGATCGAGCAACGCCGGCAGCTCCTGGTTGGTGATCTCCACCAGGGCCGACTTCTCCGGAGCATCCGCCCTGCTCTCCAGGAGCGCCCAATGCTTGATCAGCATGTGGGTATTC
>JAEYYE010000175.1 GCA_023430945.1 Bacteroidota bacterium | reverse complement strand
ATCGTAGTCTCCGTAGGGCCATAGAGGTTGAAGATCTTCGCGTCCGGCGCAGCGATCCGGAACGCGGCGGCGGTCCCGGGTGAAAGCGCTTCGCCGCAGAAGAAAGCCAGCCGCAGATCCGGAAGCGAATCTGCTTTCAGTGCGCGCACACGGCGCAACAATTCAACCTGTGATGGAACCGAGAACCAAACGGTGATCTTCTCTTCGCGCGCAAAGCCGGCCGATCGCAAAGCACCTGCTTCATCCGCAACACACAATATTCCGCCGGATGCCCAACAGATGAACAGATCATGCACGCTCAGATCGAACGTGAGCGCGAAGAACTGCGTGAACCGGTCATCGGGAGTGAAGCGATGGGTACCGAGTTGATGCTGCAGATAGGCCGCGACCTGCTCACGACCGACCGGAACACCTTTCGGGCCGCCGGTGCTACCGGAGGTGAACATCACATACGCTTCGCCGCCACTTGGGATCACAGTTGAAGAATGATAGCTGCCCGGATCGGAACACCACCGCACACCATCGATCGGCCCCAACCGCGATCGGTCCACTTCCTCACAGATCCCCGCGGTAACGCCCGCAGCGCGGAGCATCGCAGCACATCGCTCGATCGGATGATCGGGATGGATCGGAACATAGGACCTGCCCGATCGCAATATCCCCAGGATCGCTGCATAAGCGTTGAAGGTCTTTCGCGCGAAGACCGCGATCCGCTTTGCCCCCACCTGCTCGCGTTCGATCCAGGAAGCATATGCACAGGCCCGATCATGCAGCTCACCGTATGTCCGATCCTCCGTTCCGATCCGCAATGCAGGCCGGGCGGGCCATTGCTGCAGTGCCTTCTCAAAAAGATGGTATGGATCGAACGGATGCATTCATCTAAGGTTCGATGAAGACCCCTTCCTGCGCCAGGATCGCATCGGCGAAATATTTCTGTGCCCAATTCGGGTAGGCGAATTTCTCATACCTCCCCCACAACGGGAAGGAGCCGGTGATCGCGCCGCGCCCCCCGATCGGCCCATCATCGGATGTGCGTTGGATCGCGATCGTTCTTGAGATCATCTTTTGCGCAGCTTCCGCATAACGCTCATCCCCGGTGATCTTTTTCAATCGGCTCCAGACAATGGCCAGCTGCGCATTTCCCGTGGTGATCTCATGTTCACTCCCATTCCAATACTGATCATACCTGCCATGGAGCCTGCCGTTGCGCATGAACATCTCCAGCAACCGGTCCGCGGCCTGCCTGGCGGCGGCGAGATACCGCAGATCCTGGGTGAATGTGTATGATCCCAGCAAGCCATCCAGCGTGTACGCGATCGTATGCGTGATCGGCCTGTCGTTATGCCTGATCGTATTGTCCGCATTGCGGAACCAACCGTTCGCCTGCTGTTCCGTAAGCACATGCTCCAGGTTCTTCAATGCGGCGGATCGATGAACTTCCTTTCCCGTAACGCGATGAAGATGCAGCAATGGTGCGCTCACGTAAGTATCATACACGCGTGCCTGTTGCAGGAAATTGTGCTGTTGCCAGGCTCCGTTCGCTTCCTGCACTGAAACGATCCAATCCGCTGCACGCATCGCCGGATCAAGGTATTTCCTCTTTGCGGTGGAAGCATGCAAGGCGATCATTCCGCGGATCACTTGAGCGGTGTTGAATACGATCGATGGCCTGTTCTCGTTCACTCTTCCACCCTGCCACCCGCCATCCGTGCGTTGGATCGAAAGCAGCCAGTCGCCGGCACGGATCGCCCGCTCGATCAGCTCCGGCCTATCCAGGTGACGCGCCATGCCGATCAATGTGGGAATGATGTAGCCCGTGGTCTCCGGATAGGAAGCGCCCCAACCGTGGATCAGATGATAACTTCCCAACCCTTGATCGCCGCCATGATCCTGTGCGCGGCAGAAGTGATCCGCAATGGCGCCAAGCGCCTCCACGGAATTGAACGACCGATCCGGCCGGATCCCTTTTCGCTGGGCGTTCACCACGCGCCACACTTCGGATGAAAGCCTGGCCTTCGTAAAATATCGGGCGTACTGCAGAAGGGATCGGATCACGCCTGAAAACTTGAGATGAGTTCGTTGCAGATCCGTTGCGCAGCATTTCCATCACCGAACAACTGCTGCGATCCCGACGGCTCAATTCCGATCAACTTCGCGGCCGCTTCAACGATCTTTTGCGGATCGGCACCGGCTGTGATCGCCATACCAGCCTCCACGATCTCCGTCCACTCGGTCTCTTCCCGCAGGATCACACTGGGTACACCGAAGAAATACGCCTCCTTTTGCACACCGCCGGAATCGGTGAGCACGAGCTTCGCATGCCTTTGCAAGGCGATCATGTCCAGAAAGCCGACGGGGGGGATAAGGCGGATCTTCTCCGGCAAGGACGATGCAGCTGAGCCTTTCAAGCGTTCCTTCGTTCGTGGATGCAGCGGTAGAACGATCTCCATCCCGTGTTCCTCTGCGATGATCCCGAGCGCCTCGAAGATCCCCGCGAGCCTTCGTGGATCATCGGTATTCGCCGCACGGTGGATCGTTGCAAGCATGAGATCACGGCCTTTCAACCCAAGTTCATCGATCATGGTGCTCTTCTTTTCAGCCTGCCGGGCGAAATGGAGCGCGTTATCGAG
>JAEYYE010000170.1 GCA_023430945.1 Bacteroidota bacterium | reverse complement strand
GTCCTGATCGTTCAATCGAAGTTCGAGCATCTCGTGCCCGTATGTGAGAAGGCCGCGATCGCGCAGCACTTTCTGGAACAACCATGCGTACAGCGAGGAGATATCATCGAGCGGACGCAGGTCCATCGCGCTCATCCAGAAAAGCGTGTCGCCCCCGGAAAGGTGCAGGTGGAACGGCCAGCGCCTGAGGGCGAGTTGTTGTGATGGACCTTCGAGCAGGTTCATCGTGCCGAGCACGCCGTACTCGCCGAATGAAAGTTGAACAGGGAATGCGATGTTCTGATCGGCATGCAGCCACCCGTTCTCGATCGCGTTCTCACGGATCATGCGCAGGCTGTCCATCCGCTCATCGGTGATCCCGATCATGAGCTTGTGCACAGCGGGCGGTCTTCCGCGGAAGGCGTTCAAGACCGGCTGGGTGATCTTCTTCAGGTTCGGATCGAGCACTTCGGCAACGAACCCTGTGCGTTCGGTGCGGATCCCGAGGTAATACGCCATTGCGATCAGCAGCAGTGCGATCACCGGCACCATGTGCGCGATCAGGCGTTGAAGCTTCCGGCTCCAGCGTTCGGAGAATACATCCAATGCGCGGCGGATCCTACTCACGTGGCCTCAAATGGAATTGCATCGCCCGGCGTGCGCCATCGACCGAACCGGATACGGTGGCTGTCCAGCCTATCGGATCCACGGGTAAATAGGTGATACGCTGCGGAAAATCATGCGCAGCATTCACGAACACAAGGCTGTCCGTGCCAGGCTGGAGCTCGAAATACACGGGAACGCCTTCGTTCTGCGAAGGGATCTGCGCGGCATAGAACGTTCCTGAATCGGTGACATGGATGTTCAGGTGTTCGATCGAAACCGTATCGTTCCGCAGCATCACGAAGCCGATCCCTTTCAAATTCTTCCCATCGACACGTTCCCATTGCTCATGGAAAACAGTGCTGTCGTTGCCCTGTTCGCTGATCCATTTGCCGATCAATCCTTCGATGAGTTGTTCGCTGGAAAGCCGATCCACCTTCACTTCACTGATCGCTGTGGTATCTGCGACCGGCGTGGGATCTTCTGCAACCGGAGCAGAGCATGCTGAAAGCAGAAGCAGTGGAACGGCGAACGTGCTGGATCGGATCATGAGCGCAAGTTACGATCCCTGCAACGCGGCGATCGCGGCGATCACACCATCGGGGATCGTGATCTTGGAGCCACGGTTGTAATCGTACATCACCTGCACGCTGCTGCCTTTGGCCACCACATCGCCCACTTCATCGGTGATCTCGTACTGCATGGTGAAACTGGTGTTGCCCACGTGATCGCAACCCGTGCGCGCGATCAGTTGTTGCGGCCATTCCACCGGTTTTTTGAAGTCGCAGGTAGTGCTTGCGAGGATCACCCCGATACCCTTCTCGCGGTGCGATCGCAGTACGCCGATCCGATCAAGAAAATGCATGCGCACGCTTTCGAAATAGCGGAAATAGACGATGTTGTTCACGTGGCCGAAAAGGTCCTGTTCGCCCCAGGCCACCGGGATCTTGATACTGATCGGAAGGTTCAGTTCACTCACGTTGCAAAGGAAAGAAGAGGGGAGAGTGAATGGCGAATGGTGAAGAGTGAATGGTGGACTAACTTCAGGATATGATGACCGAAAAGGAGAAGATGTTGGCTGGTGATCTTTACGATCCGCTTGATCCATTATTGGTGAAAGAACGATCGAAAGCGCGCTTGCTGGTCGAACGGCTCAACAAGGGAAGTGAACGTGAAACCGAAGAACGAAAGCGGATCATCCGATCGCTGCTACCAGATGCCGATCCGGAAATATGGTTGCAACCGCCGTTCTACTGCGACTACGGCTACAATATCATCGCGGGCGAAAAGGTGTTCCTGAACTTCAATTGTGTGATCCTCGATGTGATGCAGGTGAAGATCGGAGCTCGCACCCTGATCGGCCCGAACGTGCAGATCTACACTGCAACACATCCCATGGACCATATGGAACGCGCCAGCGGTCGCGAGTTCGCAAAGCCCGTAACGATCGGCGAGGATGTATGGATCGGTGGTGGCGCGATCATCTGCCCCGGTGTTTCGATCGGCGCTCGAACCGTGATCGGTGCAGGCAGCGTGGTCACGAAGGATATTCCCGCCGATGTGATGGCAGCCGGAAATCCATGCAAAGTGATCAGGAAGCTGGGCTGAAGGCTGACGGCGGAAGTCCGAAGTCTTACGTTAGGCGTTTGGAGCCCAATTGGTCTTACGACTCATGACTCACGACTCAAAACTCACGACTGCGTCGAAACACCGCGAAGTTCCTTCTGCAACTCCTTTTGCTGTTCCTTCAAGCGTTCCACATCACGTGCGAGCTTGGCGATCTTGCCTTCCATTTCCTTCTTCATCGCTTCGCCGCTCGCGCTCTTGAAGTTGAACATACCCATGTTGTTCTCGATCTGGCGCATTTCGGTCTGCAGCTCTTCGATCTTCCGCTTTACGAAACGGCCTTCCTTTTCGAGGGCGAACTTCGGGTCGTTCGATCCCTTGATGTCCTCCACACGGCCACGGAATTGCATTTTCCGGCGTTCTTCACCTTCCATCTTCAACTTGCCGTATTGCTTGTCCAGCGCGGCCCGGTAACGCGCGCTGTAGGCATCGTAGTTCTTCGGTGAGATGCGGCCGCTGTTCATCCAGCGCAAGCTGAACGCCTTCAGGTTCTCGATATCCTTGTTGCGATCGCCGGTGAGTTCGTATGCTTCTATCTCGGCGAGCAACGCATCTTTTTCCTGCAGGTGCACGGCCTGCTCGGCATCGAGCTTTTCGAATTGTTCCTTGCGATGTTTGAAGAACGTGTCGCACGCATCGCGGAACTTGCTCCAGAGCTTGTTCTCATCGCGCGGCCCGGCGCTGCCGGCTTCCTTCCATTGCTGCTGAAGGTTCTTCAACCGATCGGCGGTCTTGCGCCATTCGGTGCTGTCCTTCAACTCGATCGCCTCCTGCAACAAGGCCTGCTTCTTTTCACGCGCCTCCTTGAACTGGTCCTTCAGTTTATCGAAGTACTCCTTTTTCGCATCGAAGAACGCGTTGCATGCATTCCGGAATTCCTTCCAGATCCGTTCGTTGTCCTTCTTGGTTGCGAAGCCGATCGATTTCCAGGCCTGTTGTGCCTCGAGCACCTGATCGGTGAGCTCTTTCCATTCCTTAGCGCCGGCCTCGGCGGTCTGGGTGCCGATCGCGATCACGCGCTCCACCAGGTTCTGTTTGGCCTGCAGGTTCACTTCGTGCTCTGCACGTCGTGCGCGGTAATGTTCGTGGATCTTGTCGTAAACGGTCCGCGTAGCGTTCCAGAACCGATCGCGGATCGCCTCCCATTCCTCGCGCACCACGGGGCCGATCTGGTGCCACTTCTCCTGGTACTCACGAACACCATGTTCGAGCTCCTTGATGGCGTCCTTTTCGGCGAGACTTTCCAGATCGGTGATCAGCGCCTGTTTCAACGCGGTGTTCTTCCGCAGATCGTGATCGCGCAGTTCCTTGTAGATGCGGATGTGGTAGAAGAACTCATCGCGCAAGTGTGAGAAATCGGCCTGCAACTCGCGATAGGCCTGCTGCGGTACTGGACCGATCGCCTTCCATTTTTCCTGAAGATCGCTGAAACGCTGGAACGCGTTGCCGATGTTCTCTTCGCCCGCGATCATGGTCTTCATCTCTTCCATGATCGCCTTTTTGGCGGCGAGGTTGTCAGCTTCCTCCTTCGCCTTTTTTCGGCGGATATCGTTCACACGCTGGTTGAACGAATCGAGCAATTGCTTGAAACGCTTGTCCTGCTCATCCTGCAGCGGAGCACTTTCGATCGGTAGCGGTGCACTTTGCACCGGCTCGTGGATCTTTGGCTCGGGTGCTGGTGGTGGGCCGATGCGTTCCTCCGCTTCAGCTTTTTCCTCCACCACAGGTGCAGGCTCGGGCTGTTGTTGTGCGATCGATTCCTGTTGCTGCTGCAATGCCGCGGCCACGAGCGCTTCGTAGGCCTCCTTCACTGCTTCAACCGTTTCGGAAGCGTGCTCAACGTCCTCCTGTGCGATCAGTTCTTCGAGCCTTCCGATCAGCTCCGCTTTCGTTGCCATGCGTATTGAGTGGCGGACCTGCAGGTCCTGAACGGTCAAAGATAGAGGAGTGCGGGGAACTGAGGGTGAAGTGAAGGTTGAAGGCTGAAGGATGAGGGCTTGAGGTTGGAGGTTGGAGTCCTGAGTCTTAAGTCGGGAGTCCGGTATTTGGATCTGACCCACGACTCGCAACTCACGACTCATGACTCTCACATGGGAGTGTCCGCTGGGCTTTTGCTTCATGCCTCAGCCAAAGCCTGGCGGCCGGGTGCTGCGCTAGCCGGCTTGTTCCAGCGGGAGTTGTTGGGGCTGCGGGGGGCTTCCTTGCCCCGTCGCTGAAGCTTTGGCGGCACGCGACCGGTCGCCTCCTCGCTCGCACAACACCACGCTTCACCAGCGCCGGGCTGCCACTTCGCCCCCTCACGCAAATGCGTACCACAGAACATGATCATAAAGGATCAAGATCAGTAGTTCAACCGCCCAACGGCCAGATAAAGCCCGTACGTAGGATCGGAAGTAGATCCTTTGCGAACCTCAACGATGGCAGCATCGCGCCGGCATCAGCGAAGAATTCACCATTCAGCAGCGGCGCGCGCCAGCCTGCATAAGGCAGAATGATGAAAGATGGATCTACAGCCGAATATGTATTCCGATGTGTAAGACCAGTTGCAAGTAGGGTAATATCCAAATCTACATCGCGCTGATAACGGTGATAGCCTGCACCCAGACCGATCGCCCAATGATCATCATCACTTTGATCCTTTGATCGCCACTCAGCCGAGAAAAGAATGATCTGCCGTTGATGGAAGATCCTGCCAACGTTGCGTTGAGGAACGCCTCCCGATGCAAGTGCGCGTGGATCACCCCATGTCCGATCGACATTTTCACGTTCCTTCAATGTTGTTCCTCCCGATACGCTCAAATACCATTGAGATCCAACTTTGACACCCATCTTAAGCCCGCCACCAACTGCGATCGGCGTTGGCTCCTTCTGGTTCAACAGCAATAGTTTCGGCCCGATCGAGAACTGCGATGAGCAGATCAATGAAAGACCAGCGAAGAGAAGAGATGCGATCATCCGCATGCGCGGAGAACGATCGCATCGAACGCTTGTTGTCCGATCGGTTCGTCATCAACCCAGGAACGGATACCGGTGGTCCGTAGGCGGAACGAATACTTCCTTGATGGTGCGCGCGCTTACCCAACGCACCATGTTCAGATAACTTCCCGCCTTATCGTTGGTGCCGCTACCGCGCGCACCGCCGAAAGGCTGCTGGCCAACTACGGCACCGGTCGGTTTATCGTTGATGTACAGGTTGCCGGCGCTGTGGCGCAGTGCGGCCATTGCCTGCGCGATCGCCGCGCGATCGTTGGAGATGATCGCTCCGGTGAGCGCATAAGGCCCGGTGGAATCCACGAGCTTCAACGTCTCTTCCCACTTGCTCTCGTCGTACACGTGGATCGTGAGCACCGGACCGAAGATCTCTTCGCACATGGTGGTGTACGTTGGATCCTTCGCTACCGCAACGGTAGGCTCGATAAACCAGCCTTCGCTTCCATCATATTTTCCGCCCGCGATCACTTCCACACCCTTTCCCGCCTTCGCGAAACCATCGATGTAACCGCTGATCTTCTTGAACGCGCGCTCATCGATCACGGCGTTGATGAAATTCCCGAAGTCGCGCGGGCTTCCCATCTTGAAGCTGGCGAGATCCTCCATCAATTCACGTTGCACCTCGGGCCAGATATTAGCCGGGATATAAGCGCGGCTGGCGGCGCTGCACTTCTGCCCCTGGTATTCGAACGCGCCGCGGCTGAGCGCTGTGGCCACCACTTTCGGATCGGCGCTCCTGTGCGCCACCACGAAATCCTTTCCACCGGTCTCGCCCACGATCCGTGGATAGCTGCGGTAATTGTCCAGCTTCTCGCCGATCGTTCTCCAAAGCATCTTGAAGACGCCTGTGCTTCCGGTGAAATGCAATCCGGCGAATTCGGGGTGATCGAAGATCACGGCACCCGCATCCCCGCCATCCACGTGGATCAGGTTGATCACGCCCGGCGGCAATCCCGCTGCGCGGAAAATATCCATGATCACTTGCGCGCTGTAGATCTGCGTATCCGCCGGTTTCCAAACGGCCACATTGCCCAGCATCGCCGGTGCGCTTGGCAGATTCCCCGCGATCGCAGTGAAGTTGAAAGGCGTCAATGCGAACACGAATCCTTCCAGCGGCCGGTATTCCGCGCGGTTCCACATGCCGGGCGGACTGAACGGCTGATCGCGGTAGATCTGCTGCATGAAGTGTACGTTGAACCGCAGGAAATCCGCGAACTCGCACGCCGAATCGATCTCCGCCTGGTACACGTTCTTTCCCTGGCCGAGCATCGTTGCTGCATTGATCTTCGATCGATACGGACCCGCGATCAGATCGGCGGCTTTCAAAAAGATCGCGGCGCGATCTTCCCAGCGCATCATTTCCCAATCGCGCTTCGCGCGCAACGCAGCATCGATCGCCGCTTTCACATGGCTTTTGTCACCAAAATGCGCGTGGCCGAGCACATGCTTGTGCTGGTGCGGGGGACGCGCCTGGCGCCGATCCTTCGTTTCAACGGCCTTGCCATCTATCCACATCGGCAGCTCGCGTTCTTCACCCATCATGCGATCATACTCCGCGATCAACTGGTCCTTTTCGGGTGATCCGGGTGCGTAGTTCCTGATCGGTTCGTTGATGGGTGCGGGGCTGTGGAAGATCGCGTCTGTCATGGCTTGCAAATGGGCCGCAAAGATAACCCCAATGAAAAAGCCGGTACCATCGCACCGGCTTTGTTCAATTGAATATGCAATGATCACGCAGGTTCCTTCACCGGCACAAGGTCATCGAACCGGTAGATCGGATCGATCTGTTGCGATCCTGCCGGCAGGTGCACGAGTTCCTTCAACAATCCATCCTGCAGACTGTACACCCAGCCGTGGATCGCAGGGCCTTTGCGTTCGGCCCAAGCTTTCTGGATGATGCTGGTCTTCGCCAGATCGAAAGCCTGCTCCTGCACGTTCAGCTCCACCAGGCGATCGAAACATTTCTGCTGATCTTTTATCTGATCCAGCTCATCACGATGGATGCGGTAGACATCCTTGATCCCGCGCAGCCACTTGTTGAGCAGGCCGAAGTTCTTGTGTGACATGGCCGCCTGCACACCACCGCAACCGTAGTGTCCGCACACGATCACATGTTCCACCTTCAGCACTTCCACGGAATATTGAAGCACGCTCAACATGTTCAGATCGGTGTGTACCAC
>JAEYYE010000134.1 GCA_023430945.1 Bacteroidota bacterium | reverse complement strand
TCGCAATGTTCCCAACCCGTTCGCTTCTCGCACGGCGTTCGAATTCCAATTGTCGAAGTCAGGTCCCGTGGATCTGAACGTGTTCAATTTGCTCGGCGAAGAGCTTTGGCAGCAGAAGATCACCGGCAAGGCAGGTGTGAACAAGATCACCTTCGAAAGCGGCGATCTGCAGGAAGGTGTGTACCTCTACACGATCCGATCGGGCGAGGAATCGTTCACTGGAAGAATGGTGATCAATCGCTGATCGCCTCGGATCGAACTGAAAAGCCCGCCGATCGGCGGGCTTTTTTATTTCTCTGTAGTACTTCAGTTACGGAACATCTGGAACAACCTGGCCAATGTTGAGCGTAGGTCCTTCCGGTGCACGATCTTGTCCAGGAACCCGTGTTCCAGCACGAATTCACTGGTCTGGAAACCTTCGGGCAGATCGCGGCCGATCGTTTCGCGCACCACCCGCGGACCTGCAAAAGCGACCAGGGCCTTCGGTTCGGCGATGTTCACATCACCGAGCATCGCAAAGCTGGCGGTGACACCTCCTGTGGTGGGATCGGTCACCACGCTGATGAAGGGCAGCCGCTTCGCGGCCAGCTGTGCAAGCTTGGCACTGGTCTTCGCCATCTGCATCAGGCTGAAACCGGCTTCCATCATGCGCGCGCCTCCGCTTTTGCTGATGATCACCAACGGACATTTCCTTTTCATGGCCTGATCCACCGCGATCGCGATCTTCTCGCCGACCACGCTGCCCATGCTTCCGCCGATGAAACGGAAATCCATGCAGGCGATCACCACGTGCTGCTTCTCGAGTTTCCCTTCAGCTACACGTAAAGCGTCGTTCAAACCTGTTTCTTTCCGGGTCTTCGCGAGCCGATCCACGTACTTCTTGGTATCCTCGAACTGCAACGGATCCCCTGCGATCAGATCGGCAGCGATCTCCGCATATTTCTGATCGTCGAAAAGGATCGCGAAATATTCCTGGCTCCCGATCTTCTCGTGATACCCGCATTTGGCGCAGACCCACAGATCGTTCTCGTGATCTTCCGTGGTCACGACCTCCTTGCACTCCGGACATTTGTACCAGAGGCCTTCCGGCGTTTCCTTCTTCTCGTCGGTGCTGGTGGTGATGCCCTCTTTTACGCGTGTGAACCAGCCCATTTGGCTTTGGAAGTTGAGGTGGTTGAGGAGTTGAGGTCGTTGGGTGGGATGAGGCCGTTGTAGGAGGTTGAGTTAGTTGGGGAGTTGTATTTCCAACAATACAACTGCCTCAACCCGTCTCTCAACCTGAGTTCCTACGCAATGGTAACGCTCTTATCGAGATAAACGTCCTGGATCGCGTTCAGCAGTTGGATGCCTTCGCCCATCGGGCGCTGGAAAGCTTTCCGGCCGCTGATCAATCCCTGGCCACCGGCGCGCTTGTTGATCACGGCGGTGCGTACCGCCTCCTTCAGATCGGTCTCTCCACTGCTGGCGCCGCCGCTGTTGATCAGGCCGATCCGGCCCATGTAACAGTTCGCCACCTGGTAACGGCAGAGGTCGATCGGGTGATCGCTGCTCAGCTCGCTGTACACCTTCTTGTGTGTTTTCCCGAAACCGTTCAAGGCATTGTAGCCGCCATTGTTCTCGGGAAGCTTTTGCTTGATGATGTCCGCCTTGATGGTGACACCGAGGTGGTTGGCCTGCGCAGTGAGATCGGCCGCTGTGTGGTAATCGGTGCCATCCTTCTTGAAGCCGCTGTTGCGCAAGTAGCACCAGAGGATCGTGGCCATGCCGAGCTCGTGGGCAAGTTCGAAGGCCTGTGAAACCTCTTCGATCTGGCGGGTGCTCTCCTCACTGCCGAAATAGATCGTGGCGCCCACGGCCACAGCGCCCATTTCCCATGCATGTTCCACGCTGCCGAACATGATCTGATCGAACTTGTTGGGCATGGTGAGCAGTTCGTTGTGATTGATCTTCACCACGAAGGGGATCTTGTGCGCGTATTTGCGGGCCGAAGAGGCCAGCACGCCGATCGTTGAAGCGACCGCATTGCATCCGCCATCGAGCGCGAGCTTCACGATGTTCTCCGGATCGAAATAGATCGGGTTCGGCGCGAAGCTGGCACCGGCGCTGTGCTCGATCCCCTGATCAACAGGGAGGATGCTCATGTACCCGGTGTTCGCCAGGCGGCCGTTGCCGTAGAGCGCCTGAAGGCTGCGCAGAACCTGCGGACTGCGATCGCTCTGTCCGAAGCAGCGATCGATGAAATCGGGACCCGGCAGGTGCAGATCCTTTTTACCGATCGTGCGGCTTTCATGTCCCAGCAGGCTTTCGGCATCATTGCCAAGTATCTCTTCGATCCTTCCGGTCTTCACGGTCTCCATTTGTTCGCTTTTGAGGCGCCGCAAAGGTAGGGCTTCCGGCAGATCGCGGGAAGTTGCCGGTCAGAACGGGTAACCGATGCCCAGGTTGAAGTTCACCTGCGGCCTGTATTCGATCGCGATACCGTGATCCTGGAATTGCTGTTCGATGTATTTCGTTTTCGGTTCGAAGATCCAGCGTTCACCGCGTGGAAGAGCCGGATCCTTGGTCTGAAGACCCAGATCGAAGCGCACGATGAAGAAGTCGAAGTTGAACCGTGCGCCGAATCCGGTGCCAATGGCCAGTTCGCTGATGAATTCCTCCGAGATCCCGCTGCCCGGCTTGCGCGGATCCTCTTCGATGTTCCAGATGTTGCCAACATCGGCGAAGAGCGCACCTTCGAGAAAACCGATCAAATGGAAACGGTATTCGGCATTCCCTTCCAGGCGGATCTCCCCGATCCGATCGAACGCGATCACCGGTGAACTGTACGAACCCGGACCGAGACTTCTTGCCCGCCACGCGCGCAATCCGTTGGCACCACCCACGAAAAAACTGCTTTCAAACGGAAGAACACCAAGGTTGCCATATGGGACGCCGATGCCGCCACCAAGCCTGAAGGCCATGCTGCTGCGATCGTGTATGATCCGCCGCCAGCGGAATTCCTGATCCACTTTGATATATTCCGCGTAGCGCACGCCGGCCACAGTGAAGAAGCGGTTGCCGGCGGTATCCATCGTTTCCGTGCCCAGCGCGCGCATGGGGATCCCGATCGGGTTGCCGGCCCATTCGATCGATGTGCGCGAGAAGAACACGTTGCGTGTGCGCGTGGTCTCCTGTGTGTTCACGGTCATCATGCCGCGCATTCCCACGATCAGGTGATCGGTGTAACTGTCGGTGAGCACCGGATCGTTCGCCTGCTCCAGGTATTGCTGGAATTCATCCGATCGCTGCGGAATGCGGATCACGTTCACTTCGAGCGGATAGATCCCAAAGGTGCGCGAGCGCGCACGGTTCCATTCATAACCGTAGGACATCTTCGCTAGCGTTCGCGTGAAATCGGGCCGTTGCTGGTAATTGTAGAGGATGGTGATCGCAGTACGCGGCGAGGCCGATCGGGCGAAAACATCACGGCTCACGAACGGGATCAGGAAGTGTGGGAACCGGAGTGAGATCTCCGGACCGATATTCACCGTATTGAATAATGTGTTGTTCTCCAGCGTGGTGGTGGTGCCCTCTTCGGTGTTCAATCCTTCGCCGGTGAGGTTCTGCTGTGCTTCGAGGCCCAACACCAGCTGGGCTTGCAACAGGCCCATGCTGCGGAAAAGATTGCGGTGCCGGTATCCCACGCTCACCGATGTACCAAGGAATCCCCCGCGATTCGTACCGAAACCTTCGGTGGAAAAGCTCTGGGTCTTGCCGGGCAGCAGATCGATCCGTGCATTCGCAAGGCCCGGCCTTCCGGTACCTGTGGTATCGTAACTGATCTCCACCCGATCGAAGACACGCAAACCCGTCAATCGCCGGTACGTGCGATCGGCGAGCCGCTGGTTGAAGGTCTCCTGCGGACGCAGGAAGATCGCGCTTAAAAGAGCATGCGGCTTGTACTGCGGCCGCTCACCTTCGTAGAGCAGCGTGTAACCCTTGTGCTGCAGCGTATCGGGAATTATCCGAGTGCCGGCGCGGAAGGTACGCGCCATGTTCACCGTTACATTGTTGATGGTATAGACCGTGCCTTCGGCCGTTCCCTTCAACTGCTTGTTCTTCTCATGCGGCCGCTCGAGATGGAGCACCACATCCACCTGCTTTTCGCCCACGGCCGTATCCGCATCGTAATGGATCAGTTCCGGAGAGAAGAAAAGGTAGCCTTGCCGGCGCAGGAGGGTCGAGATCCGTCCACGCTCTTCATCCAACCGGTCCGCATCGAACCGATCGCCCGGCTTGATCACTGAAGCTTCCCTTTCCGCTGTCACGATCGTATCGATCGCCGGGTCATCCACCTCGATCCGCATATTCCGGTGGCTGTACATCGGGCCTGGTACCACGGTGTAGGATACGATCGCTGAAGGTCTCTTCTGCAAGATCGGCTTTCGGAACCTCACCGAATCGGTCACCTGGGCCTTGAAATACCCTTCCTTCTGCATGTACACGCGGATCTGTTCACGTGATCGTTCGATCAGCGCGGTATCCAGGATCACCGGTGGTTCGCCCACCACTTCGCGCAACCACTGGCCCTTCGTGCGTTTGTACGGTTTAGGCTCCTTTCCCTTCAACTTCCGCTCTTCGTTCTTTCGATCGATCTTCGCATCCTTCGCCTTGCGTTTCGCTTCCACCGCCTCTGGATCGGGAATGTTGTAGAACCAGAGATAGAGGCGCATCCAAAGCACGCGCTTGTTGGGCCTTTGCTTGATGATCGGTTCCAGTTCACCCGCAGGGATCGAAGCTTCGGTAACGATCACATCGTTCCGATCGAGCAGGTACCTGCCTTCAGGAAGCCGTTTCGTGGGATCGCAACCGGCCAGCAGAAGCAGCGCCATCAGCCCTGAAAGGATATTGATCGAAAGGATCCGCAAGTGGAAAGCTGCCTAATTTGCGCCGTGGCCGCAGGGCGGCCAAAGATATCCGCCACGTGAGCACAAGGTCCGAATTGAAGCTGGTACGCGCCCTTCAGCAAAAGAAATACCGCGAACAGGAGAAGCTTTTCCTGGTGCAGGGAAGGAAGGTCGTGAACGAATTGTTGAAGAGCGGTTGGAAGATCGAAGCGATCCATGCAACGGCGGAACTGGCGCAACAGATCCACCATCCTGCGGTGAAGCAGGTGCCGGCGCACGAGTTGGACCGGCTCGGAACATTGGAAAGTGGGAATGAAGTGATCGCCGTGGTGCGCCTGCCCGATCGTTCAATGCCGATCCAATTGAAGCAGGATGAATTGGTGATCGCGTTGGATTCGATCAATGATCCGGGAAATCTTGGAACGATCCTTCGGATCGCTGATTGGTTCGGGATCGATCATGTGATCTGTTCGGCGGGAAGCGTTGATGCGTTCAACCCGAAATGCGTGCAGGCCAGCATGGGCGCCATTTTCAGGGTTTCGGTGCACTACGTTGATCTGCCAGTTGAATTGGATCGGTTGAAGAAGAACGGAGCATCGATCCATCTTGCTTCCATGGAAGGCGGATCGGTCTTCGATCGGAAATTGGAACGTCCATCGATCCTGGTGCTCGGCAGCGAATCGCACGGGATCTCGGAGGAAGTGCGCGCGATCGGCGGAACGGCCATCTCGATCCCCGGGGCGGACCGATCGGAATCGTTGAACGTGGCTACGGCCGCGGCCGCGCTCTGCATGGAATTCGATCGTCAGTGGCGCGCGCGTTGAAGCGCTGCTACCTGATCGGCCACGCGTTGCCCGTCCATGGCAGCGCTTACAATGCCTCCAGCGTAGCCGGCGCCTTCACCACACGGGAAAATGCCTTTCACACGGATATGTTCCAACGTTGATGGATCGCGCGGGATCCGCACCGGCGAACTCGTGCGCGATTCAACTGCGACGACAACCGCTTCATTCGTTCTGTAGCCGCGCATCTTCTTTCCGAATTCGGCGAGCCCTTCACGCAACCTGCCCGCGATCTCCTTCGGAAGCAGGCGATCCACGCGATGGGAGACGATCCCCGGTGGATAACTGCATTCCGGCAGATCGATGCTTTCTTTTCCCATGATGAAATCATCCAGCCGTTGCGCCGGCGCGGATTGTCTTTTTCCACCGGCGATCCAGGCCGAATGTTCCACCTCGCGCTGGAATTCCATGCCGCCCAGCGGATCGCTCGCACCGATCGATAGCGGCGCCGTTACCACCACGCCTGAATTCGCGAACGGATTGTTGCGCTTGCTCGGGCTCCAGCCGTTGGTCACAACTTCCTCCTGTGAGGTGGCGCATGGCGCGATGATGCCGCCGGGGCACATGCAGAACGAATACACACCAAGTCCCTGGACCTGTTGCACCATGCTGTAGCTCGCCGGTGGCAGGTAAGGATCGCGAACATTGCAATGGTATTGCGCGCGATCGATGATCTCCTGCGGATGTTCCACGCGCACGCCCAATGCGAATTCCTTGCGTTCGATGGTGATGCCTTTGCGATGCAGGAGCTGGAAGATGTCGCGCGCGGAATGGCCAGTGGCCAGGATCACGGAAGAAGCGGAATGTTCCTTTTCGTTCTGGTCGATCACACCTTCGATCCGATCGTTATGGATGACCAGATCGGTAACCCGTGTTCCGAAAAGCACCTCACCGCCCGCGTTGATGATCGCTCCACGCATCGCGGTTATGATCCGCGGCAGTTTGTTCGTACCGATATGCGGATGCGCATCGATCAGAATTTCCTCGCCCGCCCCGAACGCAACGAAGGTCTCGAGCACCTTCTGTACATCGCCGCGCTTGTGGCTCCGCGTGTAGAGTTTTCCATCGCTGTATGTTCCAGCACCGCCTTCGCCGAAACAGTAGTTGCTGTCAGGATCTACGATGTGCTCGCGGTTGATCGCAGCGAGATCACGGCGCCTTGCGCGCACATCCTTTCCGCGTTCAACAATGATCGGCCGCAGGCCATGTTCAATGCAACGGATCGCGGCGAACAATCCAGCAGGCCCGCATCCAACGATGATCACCGGTTCCGATCCGCTCACATCGGGGAGTTCGATCTTCCGATCGATGGTTCCTTCTTCTTCTGTGGAAACGTTCACCCGCAAACGGATAAGCGGATTTTTGCTGCGCGCATCGATCGATCGCTTCAGGATGCGGGATGAAGCGACGTTCTTCAGCGCCATGCCAGCGGCTTCCGCAGCAGCATCACGCACGATCACCGGATCGGCCGCTTCACGCGGCGAAAGGGCGATGTCTACGGTGCGTTCCATTCAGGACCAATACGGGAGATCGATCATCATCAACTTCTTCCAACTCCTGAACTGGCTCAACTTCACAGCTCCATCTTCAACCTTCGAACGTGAACGTCAACACATACACTTTCGATCGCAGGCTTTCGATCGGTGTGCTGAAACGCGTGTCATCATCGATCAGAAGGTTCGGCAGGCCGATGCCATGTTTCAGTTCGATGCCGAATTTGAAGAAGGGAAGGAAGAAGTCGAATCCACCGCCTACATCAACGGAATAATCATACTTTTCAAGCTTGATCACGGTCTCCAGATCGAGCGCTTGGTTCACATCCTTCTGCGTGGCCATGTCGATCCCGAACTTTCCGCCGCCGATCAGGTACACTGCGAAATTGTTGATCCGGTTGCTGCGCAATTTCAGCAGGATCGGGAATTCCAGGTAGGTGCTTTCAACCGGTTTCGTGAAGTAGGAATATTCGCCATCTGCCTCATGGAACTGGTAGAAAAGTTGCCGTTCCTGGAAGGAAAGTGTGGGCAGGAAACGCAGGCTGGTGTTCGGCGTCATGTTCAATGAAGCGACGATGCCGAGGTTGAAGCCGGGCTTGCGGATGTGATCGAGCACCATGAGCGAATCGCGAAAGGGCGCGCGCGGATCCACGCGCATGAAGAAGTCGCTGGTGTTGTAGCTGAGCAGGAAACCGAAGTGGAAGCGTCGCAGATCGAAGTTGGGCAGGTTCTCGATCTTGATGCCTTTGCCGGTGGTGCTTTGCCCAACGGCCGGTGCCAGGCCGATCGAAAGCAGTGGAAAGAGGAGCAGGAGACTGCGAAGGCTGAAGCGGCCCATGAGCTTGGCAACGAAATTACGGCTTCGATCGTTGTGCGCCGGTGATCACTTCCTGCAGGTGTACAGCGTTGCGATCCCGCCCGTCAACGGCGTGGCGGTGCACTCCCTGAATCCCGCCCGTTCCAGCAAACGCAGGAATTCCGGACCTTCCGGAAAGGCATCCACACTTTTTGGCAGGTACGTGTAGGCCGAAGCATCCTTGCTCACCGATCGGCCGACCAACGGCATGATCCCATGGAAATACAACCTGAACAGCTGGCGGAAAGGCGTTCTGCGCGGTTTGGAGAATTCAAGGATGAATGTGCGGCCGGTAGGGCGCAATACGCGCCGCATTTCGCGGATGCCTTTTTCCAGATCCTCGAAGTTGCGCACGCCGAACGCAACGGTAACCGCATCGAAAGTTCCTTCTGCGAAAGGCAGATCGGTTGAATCCGCCTTCAACAGTTCGATCCGGTCGGTCAACTTTCGATCGGCGATCTTCCTACGGCCATGCTCCAGCATTCCCTCGGAAATGTCGATGCCGATGACCTTCTTCACCTTGCGCGCAGCGAGGATCGCCAGATCGGCCGTACCCGTTGCAACATCGAGCAACCGGTCCACCGGCTCCTTCGCCACCAGGCGGATCACTTTGCGACGCCATGCCTGATCGATGCCGAGCGAGAAGAGGCGATTGAGCAGATCGTATTTGGGGCTGATGTTGTCGAACATCTGCTCCACCTGCTCGCGCTTCGATCCTTCCGGTGAATAGGGCGTAACGTTCATGCTGAATGCGAAAGCCGCGCGATCTCTTCCTTCAAACGTTTTGGATCGATCGGGACAACACCGATCTCTTCACATACCAGTCCGCCTGCCAGGTTCGCGAGCTCGGCGATCTGCAACGGATCCCTGCCCAACGCCAGGGCGATCGCTGCGATCGCGATCACCGTGTCGCCGGCGCCGCTCACATCGGCGATCTTGCGCACGTGCGCCGGGATCACATGTTCCGCTCCAGCGTTGCGCATGTAGATGCCGTGTTCGCTCAACGTGATCATGGATGAGGCATTGCCGATCCGCTTTTCGAGTTCGATCACTGCTGTGCGGATGCTATCAATATCGCCTGCTTCAACATCCATCTTCAACCCTTCCCGCAATTCCTTCAGGTTCGGTTTGAAGAGATCCACTTTTTCGTAGCTGAAGAAATTCCGCTTCTTCGGATCCACCGCGATCGGAATGCCGCTGGTACGCGCTTTTTCAATGATGGTGGCGATCACATTGTGGGTGAGCACGCCTTTGTTGTAATCCTCGAAGATCAACGCATCGGGCCGGTGCTGCGCGATCATTTGTTCAACGATGGCGATCAGCTTCGATCCATCGTTCTGCGAAAGATCATCCTCCTGTTCCTCATCCACGCGCACCATGTGCTGGTGTCCGCTGATCACGCGTGTTTTCACGGTGGTCATGCGCTCTTTCGATCTCACAAGGCCTTCGGTGGAAAGTTCCTGTTCCTTGAAAAGCCGCTCGAGCCGTGCGCCATTGTCATCGTCGCCGATCACACTTGCTACGACCGGCCTTGCGCCGAGCGCTCTTATGTTCAATGCCACGTTGGCCGCGCCGCCGAGCCGCGAGCTGCGCGAGGTGACGTGAACTACGGGCACGGGTGCTTCCGGCGAGATCCGATCCACGCGTCCCCAGAGGTACGAATCAACCATCACATCGCCGATCACCAGGATCGTGAGCGATCGTGCTTTTTCGAAGAGATCGGCGTGGTCGCTGGACATCTCAACCCAATTCGGAGACCGCGCGTGCCACACGGTCCATTGCGTTCACGAGGTTCTCATCGCTTGATGCATAAC
>JAEYYE010000121.1 GCA_023430945.1 Bacteroidota bacterium | reverse complement strand
GCATGGTGGTAACGAGGTATTCGCCTCGCTTTCTCACGGCTTCAAGTGACGGTTCGATCGATGGAAAAGGTTCAGGCTTCGGTTGCGCCGGTGAACCACAGCTTACCGCGATGATCGCGATCAGCAGGAGGACAGGGATACTTGGGAGTTGCATGATGCGGAGGTGTTGTTGGAATTGCGCTGCGAAAGTGGAAGCACGATCGGGCGTGTACATCCTGCAATGGAATGAACCGGAACAATGAATGCATGAACCGGGAAGTGACGAATGGATCGGAAAAGAAACAGGCGGATCAAAAATGATCCGCCTGTGTCATGATATCCGATCGATCTACCGATCCAACCAGGATTTGAATTCCGCGGAACGCTCCACGCTCACGATGCTCTCGACATCGGGCACCGGTTGCAGCAGCACCTTCACGCGGCTCTTGCTGTATGGCGCCATGCTCTTGATCGCGCCAAAAGAAACGATCAGCTGGCGGTTGATCCGGAAGAAATTCCGCGGATCCAGCTCCGTGGCGATCTTGTCCATCGTGCCATCCACGATGTAGCGGTGATTGTCGTTGCTCACGAGCTTCACATAGCGGCCTTCGCTCTGGAAGTAGGCTACCTGCCCTACCGGCACCGATCGGATCTGGCCGCCGCTGGCCACCATGAAACGTTCGCGGAATGCCGGCTGGCGCATGGCGCTGAGTTCACGCAACACACCGGGATCGATGCCGAAACGGCGTTTCAACAGATCCACCTTTCCCAGAGCTTGTTTCACGGAATCCAATTCGATCGGCTTCAACAGATAATCGATCCCGTTGGCCTGGAACGCCTGGATCGCGTACTTGTCGTAAGCCGTGGTGAAGATCACCGGAGATTCAACCACGATGCGATCGAAGATGGTGAAGCACAGATCATCGCCTAGGTGGATGTCCATGAAGATCAGATCGGGGCGTAGCGCGGCGATGCCTTGCACCGCATCCTCGACGTTATCGGCCATGCCCAGCACACGAATGCCAGGATCGGCCTGTTCCAACAGTCGCACCAACCCTTGCGCGGCCGGTGCCTCGTCCTCGATGATGTAGACGGTCATTGTTCCTGTGAAAGTATGGGTACGGATGCTGTGTAATGCTGAGCGCTCACCGTGAACGTTGGTTCCGGCGCACCGAGCATCGTGTACCGCCGGCGGATGTTGTCAAGCCCGGTGCCGGTGCCCACCTCCTTCGTTCCGCGCGCGAGCAGATCATTGCGCACAATGAGCTGATCGCCTTCCACCGTGATCGCGATGTGCAAGGGATGCGCCGCGCTGATCACGTTGTGCTTGATCGCATTCTCCAATAACATCTGCAACGTGAAAGGTGGAAGATAACCTGTGAGCGCACGCGCCGGCACTTCCACCGTTACCTGCAGGCTTTCGCCGAAACGGATCCGTTGAAGGAAGAGATAGTGATGAACGAGTTCCAATTCCTCCTGCACCGGAACGATCGTTCGCTCCCGCGATGTGAGCACTTTCCGGTACAATGCACTGAAGCTGGCAACGAACTCACGCGCCTTCTTCGGCTCTGTTTCCACGAGCGTGTAGAGCGTGTTCATGGCATTGAAGAGGAAGTGCGGATCGATCTGGCTCTTCAATGTTTCGAAACGCGCCATCAGGTTCTCCTGGTGAAGCAATTCGTTCTCTTCCAGCAGCCGTTCCTTATCCTGTTCCAACGCGACCGCTGTCTGTTTCTTCAACTGATATTGACGACGGGTCAACATGATCAATATGATCGCAAGCACTGCGATCACGCTGAGTGCGCTCCATGCGATCCGCGAACGTTGTGCACGCAATTTGTTCACCTCGGCCTCGGCCTTCGTGAGCTCCAGTTCCTTCTCCATACGCGCCATGTCGAAGTTCGCCTGCACTTCCGCCAGTGTCCGTTCCCGGAACACCATCGTCAATGAATCCTTCACGGCGAGCAGGCGTTGTGAAACATCGAAAGCCTTGCAACTGTCACCGATCGCCATCAGGTAGCGCATGCGGCTTACCATCACATTTTCCAACGCATCACCGGCCCCGTGCTGGATCGCCATTTCTTGTGCCCTGTCCAAGAACTTAGGAACTTCATCCCAACGCTGCATCTTGATGTAGATCGATGCAAGGGCTTCCAGCGCACGCGCTTCGAGCTGCGGATAACCACCTTCGGGGATCGCATCGAGTGCAGCGAGTAGATAGCGTTCACTGGCGCGATGATCTTCCTTCTTATCGTAGGCGATCCCGATGTTGTACCGGATGTCGCACATATTGAGGCTGTCCTTCGCAGCTTCGGAAAGCGGCAATGCCTTTTTGTACCAGAAGAGCGCACTGTCCACTTTTTCGAATTTCAGGGCGATAGCTCCGAGCACCAATGGAACACGATAGGTCCGCTCCAGCTGTGGATTCGCTTCGGTGATCCGGTATACCTCCAGCAAGGTTCTCTGTGATTCCTCCAACTCATCGAGATCAAGGTGGATGATGCCGATCGCGATCTGCGCATCGATCTTCCCTTTCAGATCATTCAAAGAATCCGCGATCTCGTAGGAACGTACCTGCGCTGCCATCGCATCATCCAACCGTCCGGTAAGCCGGAATGCATGACCCTTGAAATTGTACAACCCGACGATCAGCAACGGATCCTGATCAGGGATCGCGAGAAGTGAATCGATCCGTTGCATGGCCACTTCCGGCGGCTGCGATCGCAGGATGTTGCCGATGTTACGGATCTCGGCTGTGACCGCCTCGGGCCGATCCTGCGCACAGACCACAAGCGGAATACAGAAAGAGAGGATAAGGGTCCGAAGCCGGAGCATGATCATTGCCCCAAATGTCAGTACCAGTGACCATACAGCGTATATGTAGGTGACATGAGCGGGAAAGAATCCGGTATGAACCGGAAATAAGGCCGATGATCATGAAATGAGCCGTCTAAGTGGCCTGTTCCGGTTCATGCACCGATTGTTCCCGTTGATGTCATTCGACAATGGATAAGGTGTCCACCGATCACAGTTTCGCCGGCCGAAAGCCCAACTATCCCACACGCCATGGAAACGCGTATTGAGCTACCACGACCCATCCAGCAACGGCCCAGAATGATCCGCACTCCGGACCAGCGGCTGCGCGTATTCATCAGCTCCACGCTGGAGGAGTTGAAGAATGAACGCCTGGCCGCTAAGAAAGCGGTGACCAGCCTGCGGATGATCCCGGTGATGTTCGAACTCGGTGCACGGCCCTATGCACCCCGCGATCTCTACAGCGCCTACCTGGAACAGAGCCATGTGTTCATCGGCATCTATGGTGAGCGCTATGGCTGGGTGGCGCCGGGAATGGAGATCTCCGGGTTGGAGGATGAATTCAACCTTTCCGCAAAACATCCGAGACTGATCTACATCAAGAGACCAGCGCCCGCACGCGAACCACGGCTTGAAACATTGATCCGATCGATCATGAACGTGGGGATCTCGTGCAAGTTCTACGAGGATGCCGAAGAGCTGTCCGAAATGATCGAGAACGATCTTGCATTGCTGCTCACTGAACGCTTCGAGATCGATCGCTCGCAAAGCCACACCGAACCGGCACACACAGCGATCCCGGTGACCACACCAGCGTTGATCGGCCGTGATAGTGATGTGGCCACCGTGAAAGAACTGCTACGCAGACCGGATGTTCCGCTGCTCACGCTCACCGGCACCGGCGGGATCGGAAAAACGAGCCTGGCATTGGCCATAGCGCGTGAAATGCAGCAGGAGTTTCGTGATGGGGTGCACTTCGTGCCGCTCGCCTCCGTACGCGACGCCGGCCTGGTGCCTGCCACCATCGTGCAACAGGTCTTTCCCGGTGAATTGGGCGGTATGCCACCGCTGGAATTATTGAAGAAATTGTTCGAGGATCGCCGGGCGCTCCTAGTGCTGGACAATTTCGAACAGGTGATCGGCGCGGGTTCGGTGATCGCTGAACTTTCCATGGCCTGCCCGCAATTGAAGATCCTGGTCACCAGCCGCGAAGTGCTCCGGTTATCGACCGAGCATGAATACCGTGTACCTATGCTGGCGCTTCCGGAAATGAGCGACATCCAACGCCTTTCCAATGAACTGATCGCGCATGTGTCCAGATCTTCTGCGGTGCAATTGTTCCTCCATCGCGCTCAAGCCATCGATCGGAGTTTCAAGCTCACCGCGGAGAATGCTTCGGCAATTGCCGAGATCTGTTCCCGTCTCGATGGATTGCCGCTCGCGATCGAACTGGCTGCCGCACGGATCAGGGTATTGACGCCGCAGGCGATGCTCCAGCATCTGGGAAAGAGCCTAACGTTGTTGAGCAATGGCAGCCGCGATCTTCCGGATCGGCATCGCACCCTCATGGCCACGATCGACTGGAGCTATTCAATGTTGCTTCCAGAGGAACAACACCTGCTTAATGCGCTCTCCATCTTCTGCGGAGGATCAACGCTCGGGGCCGCGATCGCTGTGGCGGGTGGTGAAGAATTCGGTCGTGGCGAATGTCCACGGATCGCGATGTACCTCAATGATCCCGCGATCGAAATGCCTTCCTTCCCGGAATTCTCTTTCGAAATGCTTGAGAAGCTCGAATCACTCGCTGCCAAGAACCTGATCCATTGCGAGGAGATCGCCGGAGAGAAGCGGTTCATGATGTTCGCCACCATCAAGGAATTCGCGCACCAACATCTTCAGAAAAGCAATGATCCGCAGGCGATCGGAAGGAACCATTTCAACTATTTCCTCGCATTGGCTGAACACCTCTGGCCTACGCTGCGTGGCCAAAACGCCGGTGAAGCTTATGCGCGGCTGGATGCCGAACTGGACAACATGCGCGAGGCGCTTCACTGGGCCCTTGTCAATGAACCAGTGGCGGGTCTGCGTCTTGCAACGGCCCTGGGCGAATATTGGGATACCCGCGGAATGCCAGATGAACAGATCCATTGGACAAGTACTTTCCTGGAAGCTCTATCCGCTTGTGACAAGGAGGTAACGCCCACAATGGCCGTGACCGCGCGCGTAGAACTTGCGCGTGCCGCATTCCGACTGAACGATAATGAACGATGCGAGGTGTTGATCAAAGAGATCGGCGCTATCGTAAAAGGCCTGGACAATGACCTGCTCTACGTGGATTCGTTGATGCCCGGCACCATGGTCGCGGCGTACAATGGACAATTCGAACACCTGGCGCCGATCCTGCAGGAAGGTCTTGCGATCAGCAAGCGGGCGCAGTATGACATGGCCACGATCGAATTCCTGCAGAACAGTGCTGCGGCAGCCAACTTCGCTGGAAAATTCACCGATGCTGTCTCGTTCTGCAACGAAGCACTATCGCTCGCGGGAAAACTCGGCGCTACACGCTGGGAGACCATCTCCTACAGCATCCGTGGATTCGCACAGCTGAACATGGCCCAAGTGGAAGAGGCCATGGAGAGTTTTCATCACGCCCTTTCATGCAGCAGGCGCTTTCTGGACATGGTGCTGGTGATCTACCCGATCATCGGGCTGGCACAGATCGCACTTGCGCTCGGCAACAATGACAAGGCTGCGAAATTACTGGGTGCCGTGGAGTGTTTCTGCGATCGGAAATGCGCGGCCATCGTTCCGGTGGTGCATCATATGATATCCGTTTCCGTACACGCGGCCATCGCACAAATGGGCAACGATCGATTCCAGCGTGCCTATGATGAAGGCCGTGCAATGGCGTTGGAGGATGCGATGACACTGGCTGAAGGCTCGGAGATCAACGTCGAAAGGTCCGAGCAAGATCCTTCACTTGTTCTGCGTCGGGCTTGAGCCTACGATTTCCGTTCACTCCTTCAAACAGCGGTGGCCCCGGATCGATGTCGATCCAGGGCCATCGCGGTGTTTACAGCCCGGAATAGATCACGCTCTCCCATTCATGCATCACTTATTCCGGTCCATGCCATTGCAGCGTGATAACGGCTGCGAATGCTTCCACTTTCGCGGCCGAAAACAGCAACACGATAAGACAATGCACATACGCACACTCCCTCTTTTTCTTCTCCTTCTCGCGAGCAGCTTCGCACATGCGCAAGGCGAATGGACACAAGCCCTCCAAAGTAATTCCGATGATCTCGAAGGCGGAACAGCCACCCGCATCTGCCCCGACAACGGCATGGTGAGCATCGGCTACTACCGCAACGAAGCGATCTTCGGATCGCACACACTGCCCGGCGGATTCCTTCACCAGAACGTTGTCTTCGTCGTAAAGCACAGCGAAGCCGGCGAAGTGGAATGGACACGCTCGATCACCAATACCGATCCCGATGATTGGGTGATCGCCCGCGGCCTCGATGTCGATAGCCAGGGCAACATCATCGTAGGCGGCCACGGCATCGATACCATCCTGGTTGATGGTGCTTACGCCAGCCACTGCAGCGGCCAGGAAGACAAGGAAACCATGTTCATCATCAAGTTCTCTCCCACCGGCGAAGTGCTCTGGAGTGTCGATCGGGAATCGACCGCTTTCGGATCGGAATTGATGTCGCTCGTTGTTGATCCATCGGACAACATCTGGTTCTGCGGACCCATCTCCAGCCAGGTGAGCCGCGCGTTCAAGCTCGACGGATCCAACGGCGAGGAAATGGTGGAGACAGGCAATATTCCCGGCCAGGTGCGCGAGATCGGTTGCGATGCGGATGGCAACATTTTCCTGCGCGGCCAATCGATCGATACCTTCACCATCAATGGCGTGACCTGCCCGGCCAACAACGCGCTCGGCGGCAACACCACCAACTGGACAGCCAAGTTCAACACGAACGCGATCGCGCAATGGTTCCATGTGCCGGATCAGGGGCTGCAAGGCTTCTCGCCGTGGTCGCACGCCAACCAGGCCACCACCGCCGATGGCCGCAATTATGTGGAAGCATACAGCGACATGCGGATCGAGGGTGACACCATTTCAGCCGGTGCGCACGAGCGCGGCATCTACCTGCTCGATCCCACTGGAACACCTCTCTGGTGGACGCGGCTCAATCGCGGCGGCACGCTTGAAATACAGGACATGCGCACCGATCCCAATGGCGGATGCTGGATCACCGGTAAATGCGCCGGCGTCATCGATCTGATCGACACGGTGGTCACCCACACCGGTTTCTTCGCCTTCCACATCGGCGAGAACGGCAGCATCCTTCAACGCGTGTTCGGTCCGCAAGTGGAGGATGCTTATTCCGTGGATGTGAAGCCGGGTCTGGCGGTTTTCGGTGGTGAATACGCCTTTAACATCAACTTCGGCGATCACGCCCTCACCGACAATCTGCGTGGTGCGTACGTGGCGCGTTACGAATACCCCAGCACCGTTGGCATCGCCGAGGATCTTGGATCAAACAGCCTTCTCGCCTACCCCAATCCCGCAGCGGATCAAGTGCGCATCACGGGCATCGATCGGCCGGTCACCGTGCGCATCCTCAACACGCTCGGCCAGGAAATGCGCGTGTTCGATCGCTTCAACACACAAAGCGATGTGCTCGATCTCTCCGATCTTCCGATCGGCCCGCTGCTCCTGCGCATCGTGGATCATTCCACCGATCGGGTGGTGCGTGTGCTTCACGTGCAATAGTTCCATCAGTTCCATTTGGGCGTGCCCCCGCTTCATCCCTGCAAAAGCCAGGGGTGAAGCGGGGTCCGGCTATACGCTGCAAGTCCTCCCTGCGGTCCGGGCTTTCCGCTCCTATCCGTCACGCAACATCCCGTAACGGATCATCCTTCGATCCATTTCCGCAGCTCGATCAACATCCCCTCCAGATCCAGCCCTTCCTTCGCCTGCCCATGCGCGTGCACCATGTATTCCACGGTCTCCTGCCATTTTCCTTGATCATCCAATACCGTGCGTTTCTTCCGGTGAAAGGCGAACGATCGCACATGCTCCTTCAACTGCAAATGCACCCATCCGCGCTTCTTGATGAAAAGCACCGTCGCTGGATCGATCCCGTTCGAGCGCAATACTTCGGCGATCGCCTTATGCTCATGCACATGGAAACGCATGATCGAAATTACTTGTAACGATTGGTCAGGAGCGGACCGACCGAGGCAACATTCCGGCCAGTCGAAGTGTCTATAAAGTGATCCAATGCACATGCGAAAGACACTATTCTTCTTCACCCTCCTCACCCCCGTGATTCTGCATGCCCAACTCACCGCAGGGGGAGTGCCACCGGGTGCAACCACCTATGATCCCGGGATCGAACTGAGCCTTGCGGCACCTTTCACCGAGGATTCAGCGGACATCGAACTGGACTGCGACGACTTCGCCGATGTACGCACATGGCTTCATCGCGGCGCACCCGAGATCGATGCGCCCCACATTGCCGCATTGCATTTCATCGATAGCGATATCGAGGTGTGCATGGACTTGGGATCGGGTTTCGGCCAACGGCCCAGGTATCACGCCTTCGGGGAAGCTTTGGATTGCAGCGGAAACTTCGCCTGGCAGCTCGTGGATCCGATCATTCTTGGCGATCTCGGTGGATTCCTTGGCACCGGTCCGGAGATGATCGACAGCATGTATATCGCATTTCGCCGCGGCGCTGAGATCGGCTGGATGCTGCTCTCCTTCGATCTGAATTTGGATCCGGACCTGGATCTCCAGATCCATGAGCTACTTCCTTTTTGCCAGGTGCCCACATCGATCGATGAGCGAGAGGCCGGCCTTGTTACGATCCACCCGAACCCCAGCAATGGCGGGCCGATCCACTTCAATTACGGAGTTCCCATCCGCCACATGGACGTGGTTGATGCCACCGGAAAAGTCATCACGGAATATCCTGGTGGTACGCGATCGATAGATGCGCCTGACGTGCCAGGTGTCTACTTCGCAAGGATCATTGATCGTCATGGCCGCGTATCCGTTTCCCGCTTCATTCGATATTGAAGCGGTGCTTTACGGTCTCGTTGGTATAGTGGTCGCGCAGCGAAGGGGCGCATACAAGCCGCAGGCCCTCATCGAAGGTGATGAGGCCAAGGTCGCAGGTTATGTAGTGGAGAGTGTTGAGAGCGATATCATCGTGCCTGTCACCTCGGCCTATATATGATCGGCGATCGGAGAAATGGACCTTACCCCAACGCGTTCAGATCCGTGAACGGCACACATTCCACCTTCGGTGCGAGGGCATAGCGCTGGGTTCCCGGATAGATCACGTAAAGCATATGCAATTTGAGGTCAGAGAGAGCCACATGCATGCTCTTGCTCATACGTGGGGCATCTTCCCGCTTGATCTCGATGCCGATGCGTTCGCCCTTATGCAAAAAGAACAAGTCAAGTTCCGAGCCTGCATGTATACCATAGAAATACGCATCGGGATGGCCGAATGCAGCGAGTACCTCTTCGATCACAAAACCCTCCCAGGAAGCACCGAGCTTGGGATGATGGTGCAGTTCGTGCAAGTTCCGGATCCGCTGCAGGGCATGCAGCAAGCCGCTATCCCGGATGTAGATCTTGGGACTCTTCACCACGCGCTTGCCCACGTTCTCGAACCACGGCAACAGGCGCCGCACCATGTACGTATGTTCAAGCGCATCCAGATAGGCTGTGGCCGTATGATAAGAAACCCCGAGAGCACCACCGATCTCTGAAGCGTTCCACACCTGGCCGTGGTAATGTGAGAGCATGGTCCAAAAACGGCCCATGGCCTTGGGCGACATTCCAAAACCAAGCATGCTCAGATCACGCTCCAGAAAGGTCTGGATGAATGCGCTTCGCCAGCTGAAGCTGTCGGCTTCGGACCGGGCAAGATAGGATCGCGGAAAACCTCCGCGGAGCCAGAGTCTGTTCGCCTTCTCGTAACCCACTTCGTTCGTGCCGAAACCGCGGATCTTGATCAACTCCACACGCCCTGCAAGCGTCTCGGCCGCCTGCCTCGAAAGATCGGGAGAGGCACTGCCCAGAAGGAGGAAGCGCGCCGGTGTGCGCGGCCGGTCCGCCAGTACGCGAAGGACCGGGAACAACTTCGGCTGGCGCTGTGCCTCGTCCACGATCACCAGTCCTCGCAGATCGCGTAATGTTGTCATGGGATCCTCCAGTGCTTGTGCAGCGGCCGGATCCTCCAGATCGAAGTAGACTGACTTTCGGGTGCTTTGGAACTGCCGGGCCAGGGTGGTCTTCCCTGACTGACGCGGTCCTGCAAGCATAACAACGGGAGCGCGCCTGAGCGCTTTTCGCATCGCCACCAATAGTTCGCTCCGTTCTACCATGGGTGAAAATTAGAAGTTATAGTTCTATTTTTCAAGTATCTCCATCAAAGGCAGGTCCGATCACAGAGGCTGGCTTCGCCCGAACACATGCTCACGGTGCCACTCCAGATACTCCGGTTTCGGGCCGGCCGCTGCCTCCTTCGCCGAAGTAGCCCCTTCGGCTACGTAGGCCGAGTCGGCAGGTAAGGCCAGTGGCCTGCCTTCGATGTTCTTGAAGTTGAGGCTTACGGTCTCGTTGGTATAGTGGTCGCGAAGCGAAGGGGCGCACACCAGCCGGAGGTCCTCATCGAAGGTGATCAGGCCAAGGTAGAAGGCTTTGTCGTGAAAGGTGTTGAGGGCGATGCCGTTGCTGGGATCCAGCCGATGTGCCTCGGCCTTGCTCCAGGGGATGATGTGCGAAGCCACCAAAAGCGATCGGACTTCGATGCCGGTGACCGCACATTTACCGCCATACGCGTTCAACACGATCTGGCGGAAGTACCGCTGCCCCACCCGCACCTTCTGCGGCATATACTTCTCTAAAGGACCCACCGGCTCTTCGATGATCCGTGGCTTTTGCTCCTTTCCGATCGATAGCACTTCATCGGCGGAGTAAAATTTCATGAACTGCTCCTCTCCCGCCACCGCCAGTTCATCGTGGTGATCGCGATACTCCTGCCACATGGCGCGATCGCCTATCGTGGCCTTCTGCAGACCTCCTACACCTCTCGCCTGATGGTATGGATCCAATGAAGCAAGGTTACTCAGCTTCATGGCAAGGCTACTGGGCGTGCGGCCCATGCGCGTGGCCAGATCGATGATCAGACGGTTGCCTTTGTCGAATTTGCCGAAGGGGAGCTTGTCGTAGACGTTGAGCGCAACGAGCATGTGCTCGCGGGTCCATGGAACGGGTGGGCTCTTTGCCATTGCCTGGCAAATGTGTGGCGATCTAAATATCTCAGGAAATGAATCAAACCAAAATTACCCACTTGTTCTAACCGGCAAGACATTATACCGATTTTTTACATCATGCAGTAACAACTTATGATAAACAAGCCATTCATGGATCTTCTGGTCGGTAACTGAGTTAATATCGTAATCCTTAAATTCTTTAAAAAAGGCTTTCACATTACTCCTAAGCTGATCCAATTCTTTTTCCATCATGATACGACAGCCGGTTTGAATATTTGCTTGTTCATTCAGCATGTTAGTCGGATGCACAAGGACAGGTAGCATAGTAGCACCAGGATACTGCTCCTCAAACCAATTAATGTGGTTACTAAGCTGACCTGTTTCATGCTTTACAATATTCACCCTTTCCGTCTTTACTTCACTTTTACATTCAAACAGAATGTATTCTTTCGTGTCGCAGAACCATAAAACATCAGGTCCAACTTTAAAACGTGCGTCCGGTCTTTGGGTTTCGAATCCTATCGCTTTGCCAATGTGTTCTAGCGCTTGTTCAAACTTTGTAGCTGGCGTGCCAAAAGCCAAATTTGCAATGCACGCTTCAATTTGAAGCATCAATTCGCTATAATTGTCCTGTTCACTAACATATTCCTTTATAGCATCGATTCTATTGGAAATAATCCCATTAATGCGTTTATAAACGACTCCCTCTCTCGGCTTTAACAATTCCTGATTCAGGCGATATGCTGCAAGTTGAACTTTGTTAGATTCCACCCCACTGGTATCATATTTAAACCTGGCCATCATTTGAAGATACCATCCACGCTCGTCATCCTCCATATCCAGTTCTTTAACAAGTCTATCAATAACCTGACAGGCACGATCATTTTCGCCGATGTATGCATGATACTCAGCATCCCGTTCAGCTTCCAACTGGGCATAAAGTGACTTATACAAAACCTCATTCTTTAGCTCCCCCATGCGCTTGTTGTAAAAATTCTTCCATGAATTATCACGTTGCAGAATTTGATTGACAAGTTCAATGACCGATTTTAGACCAGGCGTTTTGCCATTGCGGATTGAAATATCGGCAATGTCCATTCCGATTTTAATCTGTTGTCGAGTTTGAGGAGAAAAATATTTGTTCGTCGACCGACTCTTAATGAATTTTACAAGATCACTCGAAATTAATATAATACAACAATAATCCTTCTCACCGCGTACACCACGCCCTAATCCCTGCTCTACCTTTTGAGCTAGTCGTATGTTGATTGAATCACTATTGGACCTACATATTTCCTCATACCTATCGGATAATGAGCTGAAATATGGTAGCCCATCAATCAGAAGTATACGACAGGAATCATCCGGCAAATCGATTCCATCATAACGATTAACAATCACCACGCTTTTGTCTTGTGTCCCGTCTTTCAAAGACTTAATAACTTCTTCAATATCATCCTTTACAACCAAGGCACCTAGATTCTCGTAATCATTAGCTCTCTTATAACTCCTGACCAACGCAACCCGTCCCAAAGTCTTTCTAACAATGCCTGAAAACCATACTGCAACATCATTTGAACTAAGCTTATCATCCATCAGCGTTGGTAGTAATATCATCTTTTCACCGGACCATTTTAGTGAGGTATTAGTTATTGGATTGGTAACAGTGACAACATTGAAGCCCAGACCTTTGATAAAGAATGAATCATCCTGTGTCGTTGCTGACATTAGAATACGTTGCCTAGCCTTGTCGAACGTTCCAAATTTTGAAACGGGAAAGTGATACGGTAAGATTTCAATTTCACCCCCAGTGATATAACATTGACAGTTATTTAATGCATTCTCAATTAGAGGAAGTACAAAAGCAATATCACCTTCGTCAATATTTTTATGAAGTAACTTGAGAACATCATTACTCCTACTTTTCCAAGCCCAGTAGGGCACATAGGTCAATGCATCGGAATCGCCTTGATCTATTCTATAGGCTGTTCCACTACCCTGATTTTTTATCTCATCAGAAAATAAGCTCAGGATAGCATCATACAGCTTAGAGCTTGTTGACCTCTTTATATGAATTGTAAATGCTTCTCGTATTGCGTCAACGCAAGCATGTGAATCGTCAATCACAATGTTGTGGACATTGACCGACCTATTACCTTTACCAAAGACCGTCAATCCATTAAATAATTTCTGAGCGGTAGTTACAAGTATTTTTTTTCCCTCAACAAATTCTTCTGGCAAATCTCGCCCTTTAGGTTCGCAAACAGCAATTCCAAATTTTTTAGCATCTCTCTTCACCTGTTGAATTAGCTGGTTATTCGGACACAAATACAGACATGATTCCTGATGAGAATTTATCCTGGATTGAAGCATTAATAAACCGATCAAGGTCTTCCCTTCTCCTGTATGAAGCTTAACTATGACATCTTTATCATCCTGATGGTTGTCAAACCATGATTTAAGTACTGATACCTGAGCCGGTCGCAGAGGACCAACGTCACTCTTCCTATCTAACGTGTTATAGATATCAATGGGATTGATGGCTGAATCAGATCCGTCTGTGTGAAATTCTTTGTCGAAGTCAATCATGTCCTTGATTTGAGTGAATACTACTTGAATGATTCTGGAGACTTTAAGTGGTTCTTGACCATTGTTCCCGCGAATATGGCAATTCTTTCAGTTTGCCGCGTTAGGGACATGAGCGGGCTTTCGGCACATGGCCTTGCGAATGCGTGCAGCGAGGAGGCCTCAGCCGCTGGCCAGGGCAAGACTGCTATAGCGGATGGCCCGTTCCTGTCTCCATCCTTACTCCGGATATGTGACATAATCACTTGCACGCAGCTTCAGTGCGAACAAACCCCAAGCGCTCATCAATAGCGCGACGGCGATGCTCCATGGCGCAGCTTTATTCGCGACTATAATCATGAGGCTACCAATTAGAAAAATCAAACCAGATGCACCTCTCCATATTCTCGAAAGATCTAAGAACATGATCTGGCTAATGACCTTCATCTCCAGTTCGAAGTAGGTGGTGCCTACATCGATCACGGGATTTGTGCGGCCTGATGCCAGTGCTTCTTTCGAACGTATGTCCTGGAGCATCTCACGCTGTTTCATTATCGGAAAACGAAGTGGTTCTTTCTGCACGAGCAACCTGTGCATGCGGTAATAACTGATCCGAGTGTCCTCATAGCGTAAGACTTCAAACCCTCTTCGGACGCTCATCAGTATCGCATGGTCGCCAGCATTCATTGCCTGACGACAACCACGCAGAAACCGACGGAGCAATTGGAGATCACTGAAACCCGGACGCACATTCAACAACTGATAGTAGTCGTCCAAGTGTTTACCTGCTCCATCAATGATCGGTTCAGCTTCCTGGCCATGTCCTGGAGGGTGCAGCATCGTCTAAAGATGGAAACAAAATCATCTTCTTGGACGGGAACCCCGCGTGACGGATTGAAGCGTAAAGCCCACAGGCCGTGCTTTTGACGGCCGAGGACTTGCAGCGGAAAGCCGGACCCCGCCTGCATTTGAGGCGGGGGCACGCCCAAACTTCCTACATATTCCTCCGATACTGCCCCCCCACTTCGAACATCGCTTCGGTGAGCTGCCCCAGTGAGCAATACTTCGTCGCCTCCATCAGCACTTCGAACATGTTCTCGTGTGCAAAGCAGCGGTCAGCAGTCAGCTGGTCAGCGGTCAGATCGCCCAACATTTTACATGTAAGGTGAATTCATGACAGCGTGGATCAGTTTGCCCGATTCGTCCACAAGACCCAGAAGCCGATCGTGAATTTCAGGAGTGATCAGTCTCTTACGCATGCCGAAGTGTAACAAACTTCGGGTCTCATTGCAGGAGCCCTTGGCAATGACCAAATACTTCATTCGATCCGGTTTGGTCGGCCGCTCGAATCCCTCAGCAATGTTGCTAGACACGGACAGAGAAGCACGATAGATCTGATCAACGAAGGAGAACCGTTTGCAGTCATCTACAGCATCAGTTACGGCAACGGCCATTTCCATAGCCTTCTGCCAAGCCTTGCTATCCTCGAACCTGGTCAATGCCATTGTACTGCTGCATTTTATCTGACAACTGACTGCTGTCAGCTGACTGCTGTTCGCTCACATATTCCGTCTGTACTGGCCGCCTACGTCAAATAAGGCACTGGTCAACTGTCCAAGACTGCAGTACTT
>JAEYYE010000119.1 GCA_023430945.1 Bacteroidota bacterium | reverse complement strand
CCCGTAACATCGGTTGCAGCATCAAGCGTACCGCCGCGCCGCATCAGCACTGATCCGGTACGCGAATTACCCAACGCCGCATTCCGCGAGGGATGCGGCGTTGTTCATTTGTTGAAAAGAAACTTTCGATCGGCCAGCGGTGGATCTTTCCTTTGTGCAAAGGCTCATCGAAAATGAACGTTCTGTTGATCGGAGGCGGGGGAAGGGAGCATGCGATGGCTTGGAAGATCGCGCAAAGCTCCCTGTTGGATGAACTTTACATCGCTCCCGGTAATCCCGGAACGGTGCGCCACGGCCGCAATGTGGAGCTTGATCTAAAGGATCAGAAGGCACTGCGGAAGTTCCTGCTTGAGAAAGGGATCGAAATGGTGGTCGTAGGCCCGGAAGGGCCGCTGGTGGATGGGTTGCACGATCGGATCGCGGCCGACAAGGAACTTGCTGGAAAGGTGACGGTGATCGGTCCCAGGAAGGAAGCCGCGAAACTCGAGGGAAGCAAGGATTTTGCGAAGGAGTTCATGTTCCGGCACAACATTCCCACCGCCGCGCATCGCACTTTCACGAAGGATCAATTGCAGGAAGCGATCCAGCATCTGGACAAGATGGCCCCGCCATATGTGATCAAGGCGGATGGCCTTGCCGCCGGGAAGGGTGTGGTGATCACCGAGGATAAGAAGGAAGCCGCCAACGTATTGAAGGATATGCTGCAGGGTGGGGCATATGGCGCTGCCGGTGAGAAAGTGGTGATCGAGCAATTCCTGAAGGGCGTGGAACTTTCAGCCTTCCTGATCACCGACGGAACTTCTTTCAAGATGCTGCCGGCAGCCAAGGACCATAAGCGGATCGGGGCTGGAGACACTGGCCCGAACACCGGTGGAATGGGCGCCGTATCACCGGCACCTTTCGCGGACAAGGACCTCATGCAGAAAGTTCATGATCGGATCGCCGCCCCTACGATCAGGGGGTTGCAGAAGGATGGGATCGAATACAGCGGATTCATCTTCATGGGGTTGATGATCGTGAACAGTGAGCCTTATGTGATCGAATACAACGTTCGTCTCGGGGATCCGGAGGCACAGGCGATCCTGCCGCGTTTGCGCAGCGATCTTCTCGATCTGTTCGAGGGTATCGCCCACGGCACCCTGAGCGAAAGGCACGTGGACGTGGACGATCGTACCGCGGTCACCGTGGTGCTCGCTTCGGAAGGCTATCCCGGGAAATACGAGAAAGGACACCGGATCATAGGGATGGAGATGGTGCGTGATGCCTATGTGTTCCACGCGGGCACCGCCCTGGAAAAGGATGGAACCCTGGTGACCGCAGGGGGCCGTGTATTATCGGTCACCGGTTTCGGGAAGGACCTTGAGCAGGCGATCCTTTCAACCTACCGCAGCGCGGGATCGATCGGTTTCGAAGGGATGTACCTGAGAAGCGATATCGGAAAGGACCTGTTGCGCATGCCAGCGCCCAGGAACAGTGCGCAGCAGAAAGTATGATCCTATGCGAGGGTGCCCTTGCGCCGAGCCTCCTTGTTATACCGATCCTGAATCATCAGCCAGTACACCAGGCCGAATGCAAGGATCACGGAGATGAGGATCACCGGCACCCAACCAAGCGCAGCAAGAATGGTGAACGTACTCTCGAGGAAACGGCCGATCGAAAAGAAGATCTGGTACATGTCGTGCGTGCTTGATCCGGGCAAATATAGGGGCACATCCTGATCCATGCTGGCGGGCATCTTCAGAAGCAATCAACCGGTGGTGCTGTCAGGCCTGCTCCTGCTGGTGCCGCTTCTTTTCGGGCCGGCCTTCACACGGCCGATCGCAACGCCCGAACTCGCCATGCCGTTGCATGCACTGCTCAACGGTCTGGTGAACGGAAGGCCGGTCGTGCAGGGTATTCTTTCCACCCTGTTCATCCTGTTGGTCGCTGTGCAAGTGGATCTGATGGTGAACGATTCCGAACTGCTGGAGAAGCGCACCCATCTTTCCGCGCTGATCTTTCCGTTGCTGCTGGCGGCTTTCGGTCCCACGGCGCCGCTCGATCCAGCACTAACCGGCATGCCGTTCGTGATCGCCGCACTACACCGTTCGTGGTCCATGAGCAATACGGGCCGGGCGATGGGCGCACTGTTCGATTCCGGCATGCTGATCGGGATCGCTGCATTGTTCTACCTGCCCTACCTATTCCTCGTGGTGGTGATCTGGACGACCATTTCAGTGCTCCGCCCGCCGCAATGGCGCGAATACCTCGTCCCGCTGATCGCTTCCGCGAGCGTTCTCTATCTGGCATGGGGCATCCTGCTCATCACGGGACTGGGTGATTGGAGACCATTGCTCACGATCGCTTACGCCCATGTTACCGATCCGGCGATCGGATCCGTGCCGGCATCGCAACGGATCTTCCTTTGCATGGTACTGGCCGGAATGCTTCCGGTGGGAATGCTTTCATTCACCCGCAGCTATAGCCGGGGAGTGATCAGGCTGAAGAACATACGCGCTTCCTTCCTTGGGTTCACTGCGGCGCTCGCGGTCCTGCTGGTGATCATCTGGCTCATCACGGATCACCTCCCAGCTGTGATGTTGGTGGTCCCGCTCACCATCTTCTGCGCGAATTCGCTGCACGGAACGAAGCGCAGTTGGTTGAGCGAATCCGCAGTGGTATCACTGTTGATCCTTGCGCTTTGGGCGCAATGGCAATGGTGATCTAGATCGAGACCGTGCGTTGCGCGCCGGCCATCATTTCTTCGATCGCTTCGGCCTCCACTGGGATCTGCGCGAACAGGTCGATCGTCCTGTCCTTCGTCACCAGGATGTTGTTCTCCAAGCGGATACCGAGTTTCTCTTCTCTAATGTAGATGCCGGGCTCAACTGTGAACACCATATCCTCAGCTATCGGCTCGGTCCAAAGGCCCACATCATGCACATCCAAGCCCAGGAAATGGCTGGTACCGTGCATGAAATACTTCTTGTAGAGCGGCCTGTCGGGATCCTGCTTCTGCACATCATTCCGATCTAAAAGTCCGAGGCCGATCAATTCACTTTCCATGATCTTCCCGACCTCCTTGTGATATTGGTTCAATAATGTGCCTGGCCTGAGCAACTGTGTGGCTTCATTCTTTACGCGAAGGACTGCATCGTACACAGCGCGCTGCCGATCGGTGAATCGGCCGTTCACTGGAATGCTGCGCGTGAGATCGCTGGCATAGCCGCCGTACTCGCAACCGAAATCCATGAGGATCACATCGCCATCCCTGCAGATCTGGTCGTTGGTGATGTAATGGAGCACGCACGCATTATAGCCGCTAGCGATGATGGGCGTGTAAGCATGGCCACGGGATCCATTGCGGATGAACTCATGGGTGATCTCCGCTTCGATCTCGTATTCCTTCACTCCCGGCCTCACGAACCCGCAAACGCGATCGAAAGCCTTGCCGGTAACGGCGATCGCCCGCTTGATCTGCTCGATCTCCTCAGCAGTTTTCCGTGACCGTATCCGGTGCATGATCGGTGCGCTGCGTTTCAACGGATGCAGCGGGAATTGTGCTCGCAGCGCATCGTTCTTCCGATCCTCGCGCGTTTGTACTTCATTGCCTTGACGCAAGTGTTCGTTGCTGTTGAGGTACAACAGTTCACATTGCGGCACCAGGCGCTTCACGGTGGCCTCGAAAGCACTTGTCCAGAGCACGTTGGAGATACCGCTCAGTTCCGAAGCCTCCTTCTGGGTGAACTTGGCACCTTCCCAGATCGCGATGTGCTCATTCGTTTCGCGCACGAAAAGGATCTCCCTGTCCTTCGGATCGAAAGCATCGGGGAAAAGAAGAAGGATGGTCTCCTCCTGATCGATACCCGTGAGGTACATGATATCCGTCGCCTGCTTGAAGGGCATGGTGCCGTCCGCGCTGGTGGGCATCACATCGTTGCTATGGAAGATGGCCAGACCGCCATTTTCCATATGCTGGCGGAAGCGGGCGCGATGTTCGCGATAGGTACTGGCGGAAAGTGGTGTGTAGCGCATATTGAAGGTCCCGGACGGGAAGGCCAAGTTACCATAAGTGGATCGAAGCATTCACGATACCTTGGCCGCGCCACGGTCCACCCCTACATTTGCTGCCGACCGGAGGCGACAACGCTACTGACTTCATTCCATGGCACGATCAGCATTGCTCGGTAATTCACTTGTAAAGAAGTATTGGATGGCCCTTACGGGCCTTTTCCTTGTCACCTTCCTCATCATGCATCTGGCGGGGAATCTGCAGTTGTTGGACAGCAGCCCCGAGGGACAATTGAACTTCAACCGGTACGCCGAGTTCATGACCACGTTCCCGGTGGTGAAGGCGATCAGTTACATCCTATACTTCAGCATCCTCTTCCATTCCTTCGATGGATTGCTGCTCGCCTACCAGAACAGCAAGGCAAGGCCGATCGGTTATGCGTACGAGCGTCCCGGATCGAATAGTGCCTGGTACGCGCGGAGGATGGCGATCCTGGGTACGCTGATCCTGGTCTTCATAGTGATCCATATGCGCAACTTCTGGTACACATATCATTGGGGTGAGATCGGTGTGGATGCCGAAGGCCGGAAGGATCTTTTCACCGTAGTGCAGGCCGCGTTCCAGGAATGGTGGTACGTGCTTCTCTACGTGATCATGATGGGCGTTCTCGCTTTCCACCTGCTTCATGGCATCCAGAGCGCATTCCAGTCGCTCGGCATCAACCACGGCCGTTACACACCGATGATCCGCAATGTGGGCGTTTTCCTCGCCGTGGTGCTTCCCGTGTTCTTCGCGTTGATCCCCGTGTGGATGTTCTTCAATTGATCGATGGCATTATGAGCAAGCTCGAAAGCAAGATCCCCGATGGACCGATCGATAGGAAATGGTCCAAGCACAAGAATTCGATCCGCATCGTGGCGCCGGCCAATAAGCGCCGGATCGATGTGATCGTGGTGGGTACAGGTCTAGCGGGAGCAAGTGCCGCCGCTTCTCTCGCGGAGATGGGTTACAACGTGAAGGCGTTCTGTTTCCAGGACAGTGCCCGCCGCGCCCACTCGATCGCTGCTCAGGGCGGCATCAATGCGGCGAAGAACTACCAGAACGACGGTGACAGCACCTATCGCCTGTTCTACGATACGGTGAAAGGTGGCGACTACCGGGCTCGTGAAGCGAACGTGTACAGGTTGGCCGAGGTGAGCGCGAACATCATCGATCAGTGCGTTGCACAGGGCGTTCCGTTCGCGCGTGATTACGGTGGATTGCTGGACAACCGGAGTTTCGGTGGCGTGCAGGTGAGCCGCACGTTCTATGCGCGCGGACAAAC
>JAEYYE010000008.1 GCA_023430945.1 Bacteroidota bacterium | reverse complement strand
CCTCATATACCATCAGACATGAAGCGATTCGTCGAGACCTGAAGGTAAAGGTTGGTGCTTGTGCTTGAACAGAACGGCGAAGGCGATCGCTATGATCAGGGCATAGATGGAAAAGCTCAACCAGATGCGCTGCCACTCCATTCCACCAGCGTTCGTGAAATAACGGTCGATCACATAGCCGCTCACCGTACTTCCGAGAATTGCACCGAATCCGTTCGTCATCGTCATGAACAGCCCTTGTGCACTTGCACGGATCTTCGGATCGGCCGAGGTCTCGATGAACAACGATCCAGAGATATTGAAGAAGTCGAAGGCCATGCCGTAAACGATGCATGAAAGAACGATCATCCAAAGACCGCCTTCGGGATCGCCATATGCAAAGAGCCCGAACCGTAATACCCAGGCCAGCATGCTCATCAGCATCACCTGTTTGATGCCGAACCGTTTCAAGAAAAAGGGTATGGCGAGAATGAACAAGGTTTCCGAGATCTGCGAAATGGACATGATGATCGTTGAGTACCGGACCACGAACGAATCAGCGTACTCAGGCACCTTCTCAAAATCCGACAGGAAGGCATCCCCGTACATGTTCGTGAGCTGGAGCGCCGCGCCGAGGAACATGGAGAACACGAAGAACAGGGACATCTTATAGCTCGCGAACAACTTGAACGCATCGAGCCCAAGCGCGTCAGCGATCGAAGAATTCCTTTGTTTTCCGTAACGGCATTTGGGAAGCATGAAGGAATAGATCCCCAGTGCCACTGCAGCGATGGACGCGATGTAGAACATATTGGCAGAAGCCTTGTTACCCGTAAGGTTGGTGAACCACATCGCGGCGATGAAACCTATCGTACCCCAAACCCGGATCGGTGGGAATACCTTGATCACATCATGCCCATTATTCTTCAGGATATCGTAGGAAACCGTGTTGGAGAGCGAGATCGTCGGCATGTAACAGATCATCGCCGCGAACATCACCCAGAAGAAAAGGGCGGGATCATTCACCTGCGGGAGAAAGGCAAGTGCCACAGCTCCCAGAATATGAAGGATCCCATAAAGCTTCCCCGCGTCGATATACCTGTCCGCGAGAACGCCCGTCAAGGCAGGCATGAAGATGGATGAAAGACCGAGTGTGGAGAAGATGGCACCGAATTCAGCTCCGCTCCACTGTTTGGTCCCGAACCAATAATTACCGATCGTGATCAGCCATGCTCCCCATACAAAGAATTGCATGAAGCTCATGATCGTCAACCTGAGTTTGATTCCCATGTTCTTTTATTCTGACAGGCGATCCACCGGGCTACTGATCTCAGACAAGAAGCCCACGTTCCGGAACCGATCGTGAAGAGGGCCGCGAAGCTATTTCGCGTATTCATGAAATGCCAATTCTGGTAATGGCGATCCTTTGCTAACCCGCCCAACCTTCCCGATCGAGGCTCCGGTACTGGATCGCTTCCGCAAGATGTTCGGTGCGAATGTCGGTGCTGCCGCTCATGTCAGCGATCGTGCGTGAGACCTTCAAGATCCGATCGTAGGCGCGAGCGCTCAATCCAAGGCGCTCCATCGCTTTCTCCAAAAGTGCTTTTCCCACATCATCGATCCGGCAGATCTCGCGCAATTCCTTGCTGCCCATCTGTGCGTTGGAATGGATCTTCCGCCCCTTGTATCGATCCTGTTGAACCCTGCGCGCCTTTATCACCCGATCGCGCATTTCAACGCTCTTCTCACTGTCCCGTTCGGCGCTTAGTTCGCTGAATGGAACCGGGGTCACTTCAATGTGGATATCGATCCGATCGAGCAACGGACCACTGATCTTGTTCAGGTATTTCTGCACTACGCCGGGCGCACAAACACATTCCTTCTCGGGATGATTGTAGTATCCACATGGGCATGGATTCATCGCCGCAACGAGCATGAAACTCGCCGGATATTCAACAGTGAATTTCGCCCGGCTGATCGTCACCACGCGATCTTCCAAAGGTTGCCGTAACACTTCAAGAACTTGCCTTTTGAACTCGGGAAGTTCATCAAGAAAAAGCACGCCGTTGTGCGCAAGGCTGATCTCACCCGGTTGCGGGAAAGATCCGCCGCCTACGAGAGCGACATCACTGATCGTATGGTGCGGCGATCGGTACGGACGAACGCTCAACAAGCTGTCTTCCTTTTTCAACTTTCCCGCAACGCTGTGGATCTTGGTGGTCTCCAGCGCTTCATCGATGTGCAGCGGTGGAAGGATCGTGGGAAGGCGTTTCGCCAGCATCGTCTTTCCCGATCCCGGCGGACCGATCAGGATGATGTTATGGCCGCCGGCCGCAGCGATCTCGAACGCTCGTTTGATGTTCTCCTGGCCTTTCACATCGGCGATATCCACCGGATAACTGCGGCTGCTGTTGGCGAATTCCTCCTCGATGTTCACGATGGTGGGCTGCACTTTCGATCCGCCTTTCAGCAGATCCACTACGTCCAGCAGATGCTCCACGCCATAGACCGTAAGTCCGCTCACGATCGCCGCTTCACGTGCATTGGCCGATGGAAGGATAACACCTTTGTAGCCTTTCGCCTTCGCTTCGATCGCGATCGGTAACGCGCCTTTGATCGGGCGCACGCCACCATCCAACGAAAGCTCGCCCATCACCAGGTGATCGGCCAGCATTTCAGCAGGCACCTGCTCGGTAGCCGCAAGCAATCCAACGGCCAATGGCAGATCGTACGCAGTGCCTTCCTTGCGGATATCCGCCGGAGCCAGATTGATCGTTACTCCACGTCCTCGCGGGAAATACAATTTGTTGTTACGAAGCGCTGCATCCATGCGTTGCTGGCTTTCCTTCACCGCACTATCGGGGAGACCTACGAGAAAGAAGAATGCGCCGTTCTCAACGTTCACTTCCGCCGTTACGATCGTGGCATTAATGCCGAACACCGCGGCTCCAAAGACCTTTACGAGCATTGCCTAAAACTAATGTTCCGCACGCCGTGGCAGCGCCAGATCGCGTTCGATGTGATCGATGAATGCGTGGATCACCTTGATGTGCACTTCCTGTATCCGATCGGCGTAGCCATTATGCGGAACGCGAACTTCAACCGTGCAGAGATCCGCAAGCCTTCCACCATCTTTTCCTGTAAGGCCGATCACGTGCATTCCCTTCTCCCGTGCCACTTCAGCCGCACGCAACACATTTGCACTGTTCCCGCTGGTGCTGATCGCAAGGAGCACATCGCCTTCACGGCCGATCGCCTGCACGAAACGGGCGAACACCTGATCGAAGCCGTGATCGTTGCCAACACAGGTTATATGGCTCGGATCGCTGATCGCGATCGCTGCGATCGGCTCGCGATCATCGCGGAAACGTCCGGAAAGTTCCTCGGCGAAATGCATCGCATCGCACATGCTTCCGCCGTTGCCACAGCTTATGATCTTGGCACCCTGCTTCAGGCAATAGCTCATGAAGGCGGCCGCTTGTTCCACCGCAGCGATGTTCTTTAGATCCTTGAGGAAATCCTGAAGCACGCCCGCTGCTTCATTGAAATGCGATAGAATGCGATCGGTGCTCACGCCTCAAAGATGCAACGGATCGGGTTGATCATCCAGATCATTCCGATCCTTCACGATCCACAGGTGCACCTTCCCGGACAAGTCGTGTGAACGGTTTTCGATCGAACCTTCGTGATAGACCGATCCGTAGTCCGAACACCGTGGATCGCTCTCGGTGGTACCGCGTTTCGATCAATGAACTCAAACCATGGCTCACAAATGGATCGATCGTGAATGCAAAGCCATCCGATCCGAAACGGAAACCCAGACCGAACATGATCCGCACATCGATCTTGTTGAAATGATCCGTCGCGATGGCATCAAGATCGGTGCTTGTGCTACCGCCAGCGATCGACCATGACGTGGCGCGGCCGGTGATCCGCTCTGTCACCTTGAAACCGAGTTGCGGTCCGAAACGGACAACCGCTACCGCATTCCGATCCATGCGCACATCGAGGTACGGTGAGAACTGGAGATAGGTTAGATCAAGTCGCTGCGCCGATATGGAATTCGTGTAGCTCATGCCTCCGTTGGACCAATTGCCTGTAAGGTTTGAATTGAAAAGACTTGCATCGAACCCCAGATCGGTGTGCTGCGCGACACGTTCCCGGTAGGACAATGAAACGATCCACGACCGATCCAGATCGTGTATTGTCTCGTACTTGAAAATGTGCCGGAACGTGCCGGCAGAAAGACCGAGATCATATTGCGCCAGCGAGCAGGAAGCAATGATCAAGCATAATATGATCGCAACGTATCGCATGCTTCGATCGGAAAGATAACGCATCCTGCCACTTTGTCACTGCGGCTGGATCCGTACCTTTACAGCCCTTTTCTCCGATCGGCATTGAGCAAACGTGTTTACATAGAGAGCTACGGCTGCCAGATGAACTTCAGCGACAGCGAGATCGTCGCGAGCATTCTGGCGAAGGATGGCTATACCCAGGCGAAGTCTGCCGAAGAAGCCGATCTGGTACTGTTGAATACGTGCAGCATTCGCGAAAAAGCCGAATACACCGTGCTTCAGCGGATCAATGAGATGAACCGGCTGAAGGCCGCGAACAAAAAGTTGAAAGTGGGTGTGCTCGGCTGCATGGCCGAACGCATGCGCGAGGATCTGCTGGAGAAGAAGAAGGTCGTTGATCTGGTGGTCGGCCCCGATGCGTACCGATCACTTCCTGATCTGTTGGAGAAAGTCGGCACCGGCCAGAAAGCGGTGAACGTGCTGCTGAGCCGCGAGGAAACGTATGGCGAGATCGAACCCGTAAGACTTGATAGCGGCGGGGTCACCGCTTTCGTAACGATCATGCGCGGTTGCGACAACATGTGCGCCTTCTGCGTGGTGCCGTTCACTCGCGGAAGAGAACGCAGCCGCGATCCGCATACGATCGTGAACGAATGCCGGGGGCTGGTGGAGAAAGGCTACCGCGAAGTGACGTTGCTCGGCCAGAACGTTGACAGCTACAAATTGCGATCGGAAGTTGTGAATGGATATGACCTTGTAGATTTCGCCGATCTGCTTTCCATGGTCGCCGAAGCTTGTCCTTCACTGCGGATCCGCTATAGTACGAGCCATCCCAAGGACATGACCGACAAGGTGCTCCAAGTGATGGCGCGCTACCCAAACATCTGCAAATACATCCATCTTCCTGTTCAAAGTGGAAGCAGCGATGTGTTGAAGAGGATGAACCGTGGTTACACACGGGAATGGTACCTCGATCGGATCGAGAGTATTCGCAGGATCATGCCCGATTGTGCGATCAGCACCGATATAATCGCCGGTTTCAGTGGTGAAACAGAAGAAGATCATCAGCAAACGTTGAGCTTGATGGAAGAAGTGGTTTTTGATATGGCGTTCATGTTCAAGTACAGCGAACGCCCGAAGACACTGGCCGCGCGCAAGTATGAAGATGATGTTCCCGAGGAAGTGAAAGGCCGCCGCTTGCAACAGATCATCGATCTGCAAAAACGGATGAGCTTTCAGCGGATGAAGAGCTACATCGGCAAGCAGCAACAAGTGCTGATCGAAGGCATGAGCAAGCGCAGCGACCGGCATATGTACGGCCGTAATTCGCAGAACGCGGTGGTGATCGTTCCACGGGCAGTTGATGGAAATGAGATCGTACCGGGAATGATGATCGATGTGATCGTTTCCAGCGCCACGGCTGGAAGCCTTCAGGGAGAACCGATCGCGATTGAAGTACCGATCGAAATGAACGGATCGATCCAGTGAGCGGGATGAACGTGCAACCGATCAAACAGCGTTTCGGCATAGTGGGTGGTTCACCGCTGCTCGATCGCGCGGTGGAGATCGCCGCGCAGGTGGCGCCCACGGATCTTTCGGTCTTGATAACCGGCGAAAGCGGTAGCGGAAAGGAAGTGATGCCGCAGATCGTACACGCCTACAGTTCGCGCAAACATGGCCCATATATCGCGGTGAATTGCGGTGCGATCCCCGAAGGCACGATCGATAGCGAGCTCTTCGGCCATGAGAAAGGTTCTTTCACCGGCGCGCATGAAGCGCGCAAAGGCTACTTCGAAGTGGCCAACGGCGGAACGATCTTCCTCGATGAAGTGGGTGAACTTCCGCTCACCACGCAGGTCCGTCTCCTTCGCGTCCTTGAATCGAAGGAATTCATCCGCGTAGGGAGCAGCCGTCCGCAAAAGACCGATGTACGGGTGGTGGCCGCTACCAATGTGAACATGCTCCAGGCGATCCAGCGTGGAACCTTCCGGGAGGATCTGTACTACAGGTTGAACACCGTTCCGATCCACGTTCCTTCTCTTCGCGAACGCCGGGAGGATATTTATTTATTGTTCCGCTTTTTTGCGCAGGAGACCGCCTCAAAATACAAGGCGCCACCGCTTTCGCTCACCGATGATGCGCAACAATTGCTTCTGGCTTATCGCTGGCCTGGAAATGTCCGCCAGTTGCGCAACATCGTGGAGCAGATGAGCGTGATCGAACAGGTGCGCGAGATCAGCGCAGCGACCTTGCGCAAATACCTCCCGGAAGAGGTTACGGCGATCGTTCCATTGAGCACAGGGAACGGACGGCAGAATTCCAGCGATGGCATCAATGAACGGGAGTTGATCTTCAAGTTCCTGTTCGACATGAAGAACGATCTGAACGCGCTGAAGGAACAGGTGAAAGCGCTCTCCAGCGGCCAGCAGCACATTGGCGGAAGCCCGGCCCAAACCTATCGCGAGGACTATTTCATTCCGCCTTCACAGGGAAGTATGCGCATACACATGCCCGATGAAGTGGATGAGGAAGTGGCGCACACTGAAGTGGAGGAATCATTGAGCCTTGAAGAGAAAGAGAAGGAAATGATCCGCAAGGCGCTGCAAAAACACCGCAACCGCCGCCGCAACGCCGCGCAGGAATTGGGTATTAGCGAGCGCACACTGTACCGCAAGATCAAGGAATACGATATCAAGTGAAGAAACTGCGGTTGTCAGTTCCTGGTTGTCAATGGGCGCGAAAGATGAGATCGTTCCTGCCCTTGTTCCTACCCTTGCTCCTGATCCTGCCCCTGAGTTCCTGCAAGGTGAACTATTCCTTCACCGGTGGTGATGTGGGAACAGCAAGAACGGTTTCGGTGGATCTGTTCCAGGCACGTGCTCCGCTTGCAACACCGCTCAGTTCGCAGGTGTTCACGGAAACACTTCGCGATCTATTGCTCGCGCAAACACCGTTGCGCCTCGATCCCAATGAAGGTGATGTGCAGTACAGTGGATCGATAATCGGATATGATGTCCAACCGGTGAGCATCCAGGCCAACGAGACCGCCGCGCTCAACCGGCTTACCATCACCGTGAGCATGATCTACGTGAACAACACCGATCCGAAAAAGAACGCCGAGGCTTCTTTTTCAAGGTTCGCGGATTATTCAAGCAGCCAGGACCTGATGCAGGTGGAAGAATCATTGGTGCAGGAGATCAGCCGTCAGATCGCGCAGGATATCTTCGATCGTACATTGGGCAATTGGTGAACACTGGAACGTAGTGGATCGGGAACGACTATCACGCCTGCTCGAAGAGCCCGGAAAAGTGGCCCGTGAAGACCTTGCGGACCTGAAGGAGCTTACCGAACAGTTCCCCTGGTTCAGTGGAGCGCATTTGTTGCGGGCGATCGGTGAGCGCAGGAGTGGCGATGTGATGGCCGATGAAACCCTGAAGGTGAGCGCGGCCCATGTGCCTTCACGGGCCGTCCTGTTCGATCTGCGGGACATCACCCTGGAGCAGGCTTCGCAACTGAAGCTTGTGAAACCTGAAGCAAAGAGCACGACAGATCGTATTGAGGACGGATCGGCCACCCAAATAACAAGGACCACAGCAGCCGAAACACCGATCCAGGAAAATGAACAACTCAATGTAGCAGAGGCTGAAGTGGGTCCGAACGCTTCGGGGCCGATCGAAGAGGGATCATTGGTCGAAGGACCTGTTTTGGGGCCGATCGTTGAGATCGCAGAACCGATCGGAGAGGTAAAGGTTGAAGGTCCCGAAGGGATATCAAAGAGTCCAGATCCCTCCGACGCAAAGGATCAGGCGCGTGAAGAGCTCGATCGGCAGATCCTGGAAGCCGCGCTGGCCAGTGGATACGATCTTACCTGGCAGGAAGTGATCCGCACACCGATCGTTCCGCCGAAGAAGGAGCCGCGCGCTTCGCTTTCAGCACACCTTTCCACAGAGCGGATCGATCTACCGATCGAAACCTCGCAAGCGTCGATCATCGAACCGGCGATCCCGGCCAGGGCCGATCCAAAACCCGCGCTCACGGTGCGATCCAAGTTGAAGTTCACCGACTGGCTTACGATCGGCAACGACACGACGGATCAAGTTGGATCGGATCGATCTGAGGAAAGAACGATCGTTCAACAAGGATCCAAGGCGGAGGGATCCGATCCGATCAATGCGAAGCCGATCGATCCCGTTGATCCGGCCACGCTCATCGATCGGTTCATCGAGCACGAGACACCGCCACCATCCCGCAAGGCCGAATTCTTCACTCCGCAACAAGCGGCGAAGAAAAGTCTGGACGATACCGCCGGGCTTGTGAGCGAAACGCTGGCGAAGATCTACGAAAAGCAGGGCAACTTCCAGAAAGCGATCGATGCGTACCGGAAACTGGCGTTGAAATACCCGGAGAAAAGCGCTTACTTTGCCGCCCTTTCCAAAACTTTGGAGGGAAAATTGAACTCCTGATCCCATGGTAGCCATTTCGATCATCATCCTCATCATCTGCGCACTGCTGGCCCTTGTGGTGCTCGCCCAGAACCCGAAAGGCGGCGGATTGGCGGCCGGTTTCACCGGTGCGCAGCAGATCGGCGGGGTACAGCGCACCACCGATTTCCTGGAGAAAAGCACCTGGACGCTCGCTTCGGCCTTGATGGTACTTTGCCTGGTATCCGCTGGTCTTCAAGGGAACAATACCGGCATCATCATGGATGAGTTCGATGCCGATACCGAACTGCCCGCCACGGACGCTGCGATCACCCAGCCCGATGCGCCGGCGGAAAGCGCGCAAGACGGCTCTGCCGATCCGAACGCGCAGCCTTAAGGCGGCTTGTCAGCTTGTCAGCGGAAAGTCTGACGATCGGCAAGAGGTTTTCAACACTTCGGAAGTCTTGGCAGCATGATCGGTCCATTGCGACCGATGGCACATCTGTTGACAGGCGCGTGCCGACGATTGACACCGTCATAAAATTATAACGGCGATGAGCGTCTTAACCAAAGAACCGATCAAAAAGAACGTCATGGCGACGAAAGTGAAACCGTTGGCGGACCGTGTGCTTGTAGAAGCAGCACCCGCTGAAGAGACCACCAAGGGTGGCATCATCATCCCCGATACGGCTAAAGAGAAGCCACAGCGCGGAAAAGTAATTGCTGTAGGTTCCGGCCGTGTTGCCGACGACGGAAAAGTAACTCCGCTGAGCGTGAAGGTCGGCGATGAAGTGCTTTACGGCAAATACAGCGGCACCGAACTGAGCCTAGAAGGCAGTGATTACCTGATCATGCGCGAAAGCGACATCTACGCCGTATTGAACTGATACGATCCCTCGTTCACCCCAAAAAGAAAAGTTAGAAAATGGCATCCAAGAACATCCAGTTCAATCTCGACGCCCGCGATCGCCTCAAGCGTGGTGTTGACAGTTTGGCCAATGCAGTAAAGGTGACACTCGGTCCGAAAGGCCGCAACGTGATCATCGACAAGAAATTCGGTGCTCCTACAGTAACCAAGGACGGTGTTACCGTAGCCAAGGAGATCACCCTGAAGGACGCTGTGGAGAACATGGGCGCCCAAATGGTGAAGGAAGTGGCCAGCAAGACCGCAGACATCGCGGGTGATGGCACCACCACCGCGACCGTTCTCGCCCAGGCGATCGTAACCGCCGGCCTGAAGAACGTCGCCGCAGGTGCGAATCCGATGGACCTGAAACGCGGGATCGACAAGGCGGTGACCGCCGTTGTTGAAGAGCTCAAGAAGATGAGCAAGACCGTTGGTGAGGACAATGCGAAGATCAAGCAGGTGGCCTCGATCAGCGCCAACAACGATGAAACGATCGGTGCTCTGATCGCCGAAGCGATGGCGAAAGTGAAGAAGGAAGGCGTGATCACCGTTGAAGAAGCGAAAGGCACCGAGACCACTGTTGAAGTGGTGGAAGGCATGCAGTTCGATCGCGGTTACCTGAGCCCATACTTCGTGACCAATCCGGAGAAGATGGAGGCTGAATTGGAGAACGCCTACATCCTGATCTACGATAAGAAGATCAGCAACATGAAGGAGCTTCTCCCGATCCTGGAGAAGAGCGCACAGACCGGCCGTCCGCTGCTCATCATCAGCGAAGATGTTGATGGTGAAGCGCTCGCTACGTTGGTAGTGAACAAGATCCGTGGCGCCCTGAAAGTCGCTGCTGTGAAGGCTCCTGGTTTTGGCGATCGCCGCAAGGCCATGTTGGAGGATATCGCAGTTCTCACCGGTGGTATCGTGATCAGTGAAGAGCGCGGTTACAAGCTTGAGAACGCCGATCTCACCTACCTCGGCCGTGCTGAAAAGATCAGTATCGACAAGGACAACACCACGATCGTGAACGGTGCCGGCAAGAAAGAGGATATCACCGCACGCGTGAACCAGATCAAGGCCCAGATCGAGACCACCACGAGCGACGACGACAAGGAGAAGCTCCAGGAGCGTCTCGCCAAGCTCGCCGGTGGAGTTGCTGTTCTCTACATCGGTGCAGCCACCGAAGTGGAGATGAAGGAGAAGAAGGATCGCGTGGACGACGCATTGCACGCGACCCGCGCTGCCGTTGAAGAAGGCATTGTACCTGGTGGCGGCGTGGCCTACATCCGCGCCCAGCAAGCCCTTGCGAAGTTCGAAGGAAGCAACAGCGACGAGACCACCGGTGTGGCCATCGTTCGCCGCGCCCTCGAAGAGCCGCTGCGCCAGATCGTGGCCAACGCCGGTCTCGAAGGCAGCATCGTGGTACAGAAAGTCCGCGATGGCAAGAACGACTTCGGCTTCAATGCCCGCACCGAGGAGTATGAGAACCTCTACGCTGCCGGTGTCATCGATCCAACCAAGGTGACCCGTGTCGCCTTGGAGAACGCTGCATCCATCGCAAGCATGCTGCTCACCACCGAGTGCGTGATCAGCGAAGAAGCTGAAGAGAAGGCTCCAGCCGGAATGCCAGGCGGCATGGGTGGAGGCATGGACATGATGTAAGATCGGTCCACTTACCATGATCGAAAGCCCCGTGGAATTTCCACGGGGCTTTTTGTTTGATAGGATGTATGGTTCCGAAATTCCTGGATAGATTTGAATGATCGCAATTCAATGGAAGTTGCCAGCCGGAATGCTTTTGAACCGAGGTCGATCGGCGGATCGGGAAGCCGGCCGGTATTTTTTGAGAATCTGGATGGCTTGCGTGCACTATGTTTCTTGGTCGTATTCTTTTATCATGGTTTTTATACGGAATTTGACCAGCTGAGCAATTCGCCGATCTATCAATTCGTCAAATTCGACATTTTTGGGAACGGTAATCTGGGTGTCAATTTCTTCTTTGTACTCAGCGGGTTCTTGATCACCTTTCTATTGATCAAGGAACGTGAAGAACATGGAAGTATTCGCATCGCGCACTTCTGGTTCCGCCGGATACTGCGCATCTGGCCTCTATTCTTCTGCTGTGTGATCTTCGGTTTCATCGTTTTCCCCATATTGAAGAGGATGATGGGTTTGGCCTCGGAAGAAACCGCCGATCCACTTTATTATATAACGTTCCTCAACAATTTCGATATGCTGTACAACGGAATGCCCGATGCTTCGGTTCTGGCGGTTCTTTGGAGCATTGCGGTCGAGGAGCAGTTCTACTTGATCTGGCCAGTTGCACTGGCAGTGGTTCCCATCAGATTATATCCTTCTTTTTTCGGATCGGTCATTGCCGGAACATTGATCTTCAGAAGTATGCATCTGAATTCACCAGAAAATGTGCACATTTTCGAGATCCATACCTTGTCATGTATCGGTGACATGACGATCGGTGCCTGGGGTGCATATCTTGCTTCAAAGGGAAAAGCGGTACAATGGTTCCGCCAACTGCCTAGGGCATCAATTCTCATGGTGTATATCCTTTTTACCTTGATCTTCTTCTTCCGGGATGAGGTACTCTTTGATACTGCCTTTTTGCGCGTTGCAGAACGATCATTTATCGCCGTTGTCATTCTTTGCATCATTCTGGAGCAGAACTATTCCGATCGATCAATTTTCAAGCTGGTGCGTTCAAGAACGTTATCGGGACTGGGAAGGATCAGTTATGGACTGTACTGTCTGCATTTCGTAGGAATATTGATAACACTGACACTGACGAAGACCCTTGGTTGGAATGAGGACCTCTGGCAGGTGATGATCCTGGAGACTGCGTTGGCGCTCATTTGCACCATTGTACTTGCGTATATTTCCCATCGATATCTGGAAAGACCGTTCCTGCGCATCAAAACCAGATATGCGATCATCACTAGCGGGTCAGAAGAGCAAATAACATTGATACAACGGAAAGGACCGATCGGCCCCACAACTGAAGTGATGATCGACCGAGAACGGTCTCCATCGACCCCTGGTTGATCTCCTGTACTTTCGAATTGTTCCTGACTCACATGCAGCGATCATTCTTCGTATTCCTGATAGGCGCGATCGCACTTTGGCGTTTACCAGCGCAGGCACAAACGTACTTCGGTAGCGGAATGACCATACCGGATATCGGGATCACGGTCGAATCAGAGATCGAGGTGACCGGGCTCGATCCTGCACAGATCGATACGATCGCATTCGGGGTCGAAGAAGTCTGTTTTTCAGCGGAACATTCGTGGATCGAAGATCTGGATGTGCGGCTGGTGGCGCCGGATGGAACTGAAGTGACGCTTGTGAGCGGCCAAGGAGGCGATTCGGACTTCTATACGAACACCTGTTTCAGGCAGACCGCATCCACATCCATCCTGCAGGCGACCCCACCGTTCACCGGCACTTATCGCCCCCAAGGCCAATTGGGCCAGATGAACAACGGACAGATCGGCAATGGCACCTGGAAATTGCGGGTCCGCGACACTTATCCATTCTGGGACCAGGGCTCGATCGTGGACTGGAACATCACGTTCGGTGATGATCCTGCATCATACCTTAATTTTCAAAGTTCACATCTGCCGATCGTGATCCTCAATACGGATGGTACCGCTATTTCCGATGGACCGAAGATCCCCGCTACAATGAGGATCGTAGACAATGGTATGATCAACTACGTTTCGGGCCCCTTCAATGGATATGATGGTCATATCGGCATCGAAATGCGGGGTTGGAGTTCATCGAGCGCACCAAAAAGATCCTACGGGATCGAGCTTTGGAACGAACTGGGCGAAGAGATCAACGGATCCCTGCTGGGCATGCCTCCCGAGCAGGATTGGATCCTTTCCGCCAATTATTACGATAAATCCTTGCTGAACAATTCCCTTACGTACACGCTGGCCCGGCGAATGGGTCATTATGCCGTAAGGCACAGGCACGTTGAAGTGATCCTGAACGGACAGTATATCGGCATCTATGTGT